>JAITES010000169.1 GCA_031281925.1 Treponema sp.
ATATAGCGTAGATTTACTCAAAATACCACTACCTGTAGCGTGTCAAACCATGCCGGAGGTCTCCCTTGTATGAGACCCTCCTTCCCCCTGTCCGCCGTTTTCGTGCTCCTGTTATTGTCTTCCTCCCGGGCGCCCTGTGCTCAGCATGGATCACCGGACTTCCCGTCCATGACCAGCAATCCGGGAACAGGGGAGGTATTTTATGGACAGTAATAATTTCCTCCAATGGAGAAGCGAATATTCTGTAGGAATACAGGAAATAGATGCCCAGCATCAGGAAATAATGGCATTGATTGCCGATTTGTTAAAACTTTGCAGAGAAGATGATACTGACGGGAAACAGCAGTCATTTGCCAATTTGGTAGTGGTTATAACGGAACATTTTCAAAAGCATTTTGAGGATGAAGAAAACCTTATGCGGGGAAAAAATTATCCGCATTATGAAAGCCATAAAAAACGGCACGATCAACTGTTGGAAAATATAAA
The DNA here is from genome assembly GCA_031281925.1 of Treponema sp. Taxonomy (GTDB): domain Bacteria; phylum Spirochaetota; class Spirochaetia; order Treponematales; family Breznakiellaceae; genus JAIRNJ01. The sequence goes on from JAITES010000169.1 coordinate 487, forward strand.
GAAAATGACGGAAAAAATAATAAACGGGCAGCAGCCGATGTCATTACTAAATGTGGTCATATTTTTACGGGAATGGTTTGTGGAAAATATCTATGGATTGGATAAAGATCTGGGAGACTATTTGAATAAAAGCAGATAGCGCCATATACAAAAAAAGCCCCGGTTTCAAGTCCGGGGCCTCATTCGCAGACAGAAACGTTCTATCTGTCGAACTTCTTGCTTGCAACCAGAAGGGAACCGAGAACCATAAGATGAACGGCAAGCAGTTGGAGTACATGCAGGAAATTCTGTCTGTATTTGCCGTTTATCCATCCAAAGATTTCAATGACAACGTAAACCAGCCAGACTATCGCTACAACAAATACCAGCGTATCCAGAAAACCGATTTCAACATTGAAAAGTTCCAGAAGTACCAGAATTCCTGCCACAAGAGCGATGATTCCGGTTATGATGGTGAGAGACGTGAGAAGATCCCCGGAAAAAAGGGTTCCATAAATGATCTTAAAATCCCCTCCCTTCTGAATTCCCAGGACTCCGTTAACAAACAGATACAGTGCTACCGCTATCTGCCACAAGAAAGAACCTATACTGCGACTCATGTTTTCTCCTAAAAAAGCATGTTTTCATACTCAACGAGTACCAATACCCATACTATAAGACGAATTAAAGAAAAAAACAAGCATGTTTCGAAGCCTTGGTCTATTCTTCAAAATGAAGTATGGAAAATTTCTCCGGAAGATGCGAATCGTAAACCCCATGGGCGTTCAGGGCCCAGCCGGCGCTTTCGGACACCGTTTTATTGTTATAGCGCAGGGCCTCAAAACGGAAGAAAGCGGCACGGATACTGTCGCCTTTTTTTGGAGGAAAATTCTGTCCGGGAAGCAGAGAGCCAAAACCCTTCCAGGGAAGGGCAATTTCCACAGTCCAGCCCTTATCCGTAACGGAAGGATCGTTGATGCTTCCCTGGACTTTTACCCCCGTTTTAAGCCCCGGAAAATCCCAGTCCATAAAGGCCCAGCGTTTTTTGCTTTTTCCGTAACGGGAAGAATCCTGAAAACCGCAGAGCACATCAACATTTCTGTTGTAAAGGTCAAATTCCGCCTTGCCGGAAAAACGGCTCCCCTGCTTCAGGGCATCCTGGTAGACAAAAAAGACCTCATAAACTGTGTTAAAAGCATTTATTTCCAATTCATAGTAGGATTTTTCACCGTCAAGAAAAAGTTCCACGTCATTGTCAAACCAGACAAGGGAATCACGTTCGGTAAAACTTGCCCGCACCAGAGGTTCCTCAAGCCAGTAGGCGATGTAAAGATTCTGTTCATCCCAGAGGCTCGCCATACGGGTATCAAAAAAGGCAGGCTCCCCGCTTACCATGTCCACAAAGCGGCCCGATCTTTCCGCGTCTAGCCAGCATTGTTTTTCAAGATCACCGTTGATGTTCAGGGGGCCTTGAATCCTGCGGCTGGTGTAATGGGCAGGCTCAAACGGCGTCTTTATTTCATTTTGATTCATTTTTCAAATATAAACTACCAAGGCTGTTTTTTCAATCGTCGTCCCCTGATTGGCCCATTCGATCTTCGGCGGTAAATCCCCTTCAATCCTGCCTGTAGTGTTCCAGAAATACGGCAAGCCTCTTCATGGCGTCAGCGAGGGTGTCCTTGTCGGGAAGGAAGACGATACGGAAGTGATCCGGTTTGTGCCAGTTAAAGCCCGTGCCGTGAACCATGAGGAGATGCTGCTCCCGCAATAGATCTATCATGAACTTTTCATCATCGCTAATGTTAAAGCGGGCCGTGTCCACTTTAGGGAAGCAGTAGAGAGCCCCCCTGGGCATCACCACCGAAAGGCCGGGGATGGCGCCTGCCATGTTGACCGCCACATCCCGCTGTTCTTTAAGTCTTCCTCCGGGAATGATGAGATCCTTAATGCTTTGGTAACCGCCCAGCGCCGTCTGTATGCCGAACTGGGCAGGCATGTTGGCGCAGAGTCTCATGTTGCAAAGCATCTCAAGGCCGTCTACATAGCCTGCCGCACATTTCCTGTTGCCCGACAGAAACATCCAGCCTGCCCTGAAGCCTGCGGCCCTGTAGGCCTTGCTCATGCCGTTGAAACTGATCGTGAGAATTTCAGGGTCAATGCTTGCCATGGGTATATGCGCAACCCCGTCATAGGTTATCTTGTCATAAATTTCATCGGCGTAAACGATAAGATCGTGTTCATGCGCTATCTTTGCTATCCCTTCCAGAATCTCCCGGCTGTACACCGCTCCTGTGGGGTTATTGGGATTGATAATCACGACAGCTTTGGTGCGGCTTGTTATCTTTGAACGGATATCATCAAGATCGGGATTCCAGCCGGATTCTTCATCGCACAGATAATGCACAGCCTTGCCTCCCGACAGAGTTACTGCTGCCGTCCAGAGGGGATAGTCGGGCATGGGGATAAGAACCTCGTCTCCTGAATCCAGAAGGCCCTGCATGGCGATCATGATGAGTTCGCTCACCCCGTTGCCGATGTAAATATCATCTATACCTACATCCATAATCCCTTTGAGCTGACATTCGTGCATGACCGCCTTGCGGGCCGCAAAGAGGCCGCGGCTGTCTCCGTAACCCTGGGCATTCTGCAGATTCATTATTATGTCGTGAATTATCTCATCCGGTGCGTTAAAGCCAAAGGCCGCGGGATTTCCTATGTTGAGCTTGAGTACATGGAAACCTTCATCCTCAAGACGTTTTGCCTCCTTGAGTACCGGGCCGCGTATGTCGTAACACACTTCATCCAGTTTTACCGATTTTGAAAAATTTCTCATATAAGCGCTCCTTTCTCTGTACTGCCGTAGATCCAATCGGCGGCCTTGTCAATGTATTTCTTCAGAATTGCTGCATGAACTTCAGTTTCCAGTTTGACTCCTTCCTTCTCCCAGTCTTTACGGGTCTTTATATCCTTGCGGAGCCTCATCCGGCCTTCCCCGGCGCTCTTCAGGGCCGCCTCTCCCTGATCCATGTTCTTTGCCAGGACATCAAAGAGGAACCAGGAGGCAAGTCCTGTTACCATGGCATCCGCCGAAAATACCGCCAATGTCCTGAACTGCCCGGCCGCTTCTTCAAAACGCCTTTCCAGCAGCAGGGAAAAACCATAGTACCACTGGAGCCAGTCTCTGTCCCGTTTTGCCCTTCCGTGCAGCCGGTTCCTGAAGAAAGCCGTCGCGCCGGTGTAATCCCCCTTGAGGATCCGGGCGGCGCCGAAGATCAGGGCGTTTGACTCAAGCAGGGCCGGTTTGGCAATGGCAACTTTCGCCTCAAAACTTGTCACCCCCGCGGAATCGGACATGACAAGGTATGTATTCGCCAAAAGCCGTACCAGGGAGGCGCTGTAATGCCCCTCCTGAATCACCTTCTGCTCAAGGTACCGGATGAGGGCAGGCCAGTCTTCCATCTCCAAAAGCCTGAAAAGCGGGTACTTGACAGCATAAAAAACATTCAAAAAGATCAGGGCAAGCAGAAAAACAAGGAACAGGGGCCAGATTGAGGCCAAAAATTCCGCCGCCATGGAGGGTCCCAGGGTAAAAATGGGCATAACCGTCAGCAAAAGCAGGAAAAAGAGTATAATTGCATCAAAGATGATGAAAATGGATTTGAATTTCAAATGCAATATCCCCTATAATATACCGAGAATGATAATAGCGATATAATGGAACCAATTATAGCGCCTTTGTTTGAGCTTGTCCCAAATCGATGGTTTTGGGGCGGTTTTTTTAACTTAATAATATTCGGAACAAATTGCAATAAGGAAGGGATGGAGAAAAACTGATGAGACATTATGTGCTGGAAGAGATACCGCTGAACAGTTATTTTTCCAAGGTGGTCTATCTGGATAACCAGTTTATACTGGCCGCTCCGGAGACACCCTTTGACGAGCAGTTACTCAAAGCTCTGCAGGACTGGAAATTCCAGGAAGTCTTAACCGAGGGCGAGCCCCGGAAAGAATATGCGGCAGAAGAAGTAGGCGCGCTGGAGGAACAGGAACTTTCCCAGATGTCCCTCCTCTCCGACGGCGACAAGATCAAGCGGGCTGAAGAATTCTATACGGCCTTTCAGAAATATGTAGAGAATCTTTTAACCGAAGTAGCCATCAAAAACACCCTGGTTTTCAAGGAGGTGGCGGATAAGGTCAAGACTGCCTGCGAAATTATCCGGGAAGACCGGCGTTTTATCATGCGGGTTATGCGGAATATCGAGCCTTCGCCGGATGAAAACTATCTGGCAAGCCATGCGGTCCGTTCCACAATAATAGCTATCATCATCGGCTTTACCCTGAAACTGGTCAGCCACAGGCTCATAGAGCTGGGTGTGGCGGCCCTGCTCCACGAAATAGGCATGATGAAGCTGCCGCCTCAGGTTTACCTGTCCAGGCGGCCCCTGACTCCCCAGGAACGCAAGGCCATTCTTACCCACCCGGTGCTCTCCTTCAATGTCCTTAAATCCTTCGATTTCCCCCTCGCGGTAAGCGTGGCCGCGCTTGAACACCATGAACGGGAAAACGGTTCCGGTTATCCCCAAAAACTCACCGGCGACAAGATAAGCCTCTATGCAAAGATAATTGCCGTGGCATGCTCCTATGAAGCCCTCTCCACAAAGCGGCCCCACAAGGAGGCCAAGGACGGCTACACGGGCATGCTGGAGCTTCTGAAAAACGAGGGCAAGCAGTACGATGAGACAGTTGTCCGGGCCCTGGTTTTCTCCCTTTCAATCTATCCTATCGGCCTCTATGTGCTCCTCTCCAACGCCAAAAAAGGCCAGGTGGTGGATGTTATACCCGAAAAACCCAAGTACCCCATTGTCCAGATCCTGGGAGAACTCACCCCCGACGGCAAAAACAAGGTTCAGGAAACCAGCCAGGAGGGAATCCACATCGTGCGTCCCCTCACGCGGGAAGAGATCGGCAGTTAATGGAGGATCCCTGGCTTAATTCCGGAGTCTCCGGAGCCGAATACATCTGTTCCCGTATCCTCTTTATACTGGCCGTAATTCTTGTCAAAGCCTTTTTTACCCTGGCGGAAACCGCTTTTACTTATTCACGGAAAACCTACCTTCGCAGCCTGGCGGAAAATGGAAACCGGAAGTACCGGCAGGTTCTGGAAACGGTGGAAAATCCGCCGGTGTTTCTTGCGGGTCTGCGTATATGGATCATCTTTCTGGAGATCCTTGCCGGCGCGGCCGGAGGCTTTGGGCCAGCGCGGTACCTTGGCGCATCCCTTAAAAACATCGAAAGCATCGCCCCCTATGCCGGTATTCTCGGGCCTGCAGCGGTTACCCTGTGCATCACCGTTGCGGCAGTGCTCCTGGGGGACATGCTCCCCAAAATGATCGCCCTTTCGGCGCCGGAAAAAATATCGGCTGCCGTGCTTCCCTTCGTTAAAGTTCTGGCAGCGCTTCTGCGGCCTTTCAGCCTTCTCTCCCTCACTCTCAAGACACTGATCCGTAATGCCTTCGGCCTTGACGAAAAAACTTCCGCGGTTACGGAAGAGGAACTGCGCGTTGCACTGAGGGAAGGTGAAAAATCCGGCGTTGTGGAAAGCCGGGAACGGGACATGGTGGAAGGGGTTTTCTATCTGGGGGATCGTCCTGTACGGGCCTTCATGACTCACCGTTCCGAGATTGACTGGATCGAAATAAACGCGGGGATCGAAGAGATCCGCAGTCTTGCCCTCAAGAAAGACAACCAGAACTGTTTCCCTGTGGCAAAGGAAGCTCTGGACGAAATTGTGGGCATGGTCGTCCGCGAGGACATACTCAAGGCCCTGCTCTCCGGTTTTCCGGGAGGACTGAGAAGCATATTGAAACAGCCCCAGTTCGTGCCGGAAACCATGAGCGCGCTCAAGGCCTTTGAAGCCTTCAAAAAAGGTGAAACAGACCACCTCTTTGTAATGGATGAATATTCAGGCTTTGCAGGGATACTGCCGGTACAGGGTCTGGTAGAAGAGATTATAGGCCAGCTTTCGGCGGGTTCCGGGGAAGAGGAAGAACTCAACCGGGAAAAGGACGGCAGTTTTACCGCTTCCGGCAGTATCAGTATTGATGATATAGCACAGGCTCTGTCGCTTGAAAGTCTCAATTCCAGTAATCAGGGCCCAAACCCGGAATACCATACCCTGGCAGGCTTCATCCTCTCCCTGACAGGAGAAGTCCCCAGGACAAATGATATCTTTGAATACGGTTCCTACACCTTCCGCATCCTCTCCATGGACGGCAACAGAATAGAAAAAGTACTCATCACGCCTTCCCCCGGAACCGCCCGCTAAGCACAGAATGTTTCATGTGCTGTCGGCCGCCGCGACTCTTCCCCGGAGCAGGATCTTCGGATACACCGTGATACCAAGGCGTTTTTCAAGCCGCGCGAGGGCATTCATCTCCTGTTCGTCTCCTATGGTAACCATTACCCCCCGCCTTCCCGCGCGGGCCGTTCTTCCCGCACGGTGTATGTAGACCAGATCTTCTCCGGGGCAGTCAAGGGCGATTATATGAGTGACACCGTTTATATCCAGGCCGCGGCAGGCGAGATCGCTTGACACCAGCACTTCTACTTTCCCGCTGCGGAAACCGTCTATGGCGGCTTTCCTGGACTTCTTGTCCATGCCGGCGAACAGGGGCAGGGCGTTGATATGATGATACTGAAGCTGGGAGACAACATTGCCCGGCTGTCCTGCGCCGCCTGAAAACACAAGAGCCTTCCCCGGCTTTACCGCTGCCAGAAAGGAACGGAGGCTTGAAATTTTATGCCTGCGCTCCGCAAAGAAGGCCCAATGTTCTATCCGTTCCCGGAGCACGTCTTCGTTTGACAGTGATACTACGGCATGATCCGGCCCGAAAAAAGGCTGAAGCCTCCGGCGGCATTTGTCCGTTATGGTTGCCGAGCAGGAAATATACACGGGCCGGGCTCCCTGCCCGGCGGCAGACGGGGGGGCTCCCGTTTCCCTGCCAATAAGTTCTAAAAGTTCACTGGTTTCCGCGAGGCTTTCGTCCGAGACAAGCCTGTCGGCCTCATCAAGCACGAGAAAAGAAAGGGCCTTCAACGAAAGTTTCTTCATTTTTGCAAGCAGCAGTACCCTTCCCGGATTTCCCGCAATTACCGCGGGCTTGTTTTTTTTCAGGCTGTCAATCTGCCGGGAGATGTTTCCGCTGCCGATTAAGAGGAGGCTTGAATGTGGAGAGGGGGAAGCGGAATTTGTTTTCAGGAGGAAATCAGTTTCGTTTTTTATCTGGGCGCACAGTTCGTATGTAGGGGCAAGGAGCAGCGCCGAAGGCCCAGGTCCCTTCAGCCTCTGCAGTATGGGTAAAAGGTAGGCAAAGGTTTTCCCCGTCCCCGTCGCGGAACTGAAGAACAGATCCTTCCCTTCAAGGATCAGGGGTATAACCTGTTTTTGAATTTCCGAAGGGTTTTTTATGCCCCGTTCCGGCAGCCGCTCCGCAAGAGCGGCTTCAATTCCCAGAGAGACAAAATCATCCGGAGCCAAACTCCGTTTTGCCTCCGATTCGTTTTTTACGTTTGGCACCTAGCTGCCGCTCTTCTTTCCCGGCCACGCATCAAGGACTTTTTCATAGACGCCCTGCAGTCTTTCTGTCATGTTATCAATAGTCCAGGAAGCGGCATGAGCCCTGGCATCAAGAACCTTCTGTTCATAGAGTTCCCTGTCGCTCAAAAGCAGGCAGACCTTTTTCCTGAACTCCTCAGGATCATTCTTTACCATAAAGCCGCCGTTGTCCCCGTTCATCACCTGGATGGTTCCCATCTCGCCGATAGCCACCACCGGCAAGCCTGAAAGCATTGCCTCAATGGTCACAAGTCCCTGGGTTTCGGTTATTGAAGGAAACACAAAAATATCGGAGACGGCATAGGTAAGGGAAAGCTCTTCCCGCTTGAGGTATCCGGGGAAGAAGCAGCAGTCCGTCAGTCCCAGCTCTTCCGCTTCTTTTTTGAAAGAATCAAGATCCGGACCGTTCCCCACGATGAGCAGCACCGTGTCGGGATGCTCTTCCCGTATGGAGGGGAGCAGTTTCAGCAAAAATGAAATATTCTTTTCCTGGGCTACCCGGCCTGCAAAGAGGAGGATACGCTTGCCCTTGAGACCGGGGAACTGCTCCTCCAGTTTTTTTCCAAAGGCTTCGATATCTTCCCTCTTGTGATCAAACTGTTTGGGATCTATACCCGTGGGAAGCATCACCGTTTCTTTGCGTACCCGGTAACGCTTTACTACTTCCCGTATCTGGGGAGTGGGCACGATAACAAGATCCGCGCGGCGCAGCACGCCTTTAAGAACCCGGCGGGCAATGTAACGCAGCAGAAAATCCGGCGCCAGCGGAAAATAGGAGAAAATGTAATCCTCCCACATGGTATGAAAGGTGTAAACTGCCGGAAGATAGTGAAGTTTGGCATAGGAAAAGCCGAATTGCGCAATTACAAATTCCGTGTGGATGTGGACAATGTCGGGATTAAAGGCTTCAATGTGTTTTGCGACCCAGAACCAGCCTGAAGTTTTGGCAAGCCGGTCTTCTTTGGAAACCGGTAAAGGCAGGGGCATGGAAGGCGCCCTGAGTAGAATGGGTTCTTCGGGGCCGTTATTTTCCACCTCACCGGTAAAAAACTTAAACTCTTCCGACAGGGATTCCGGATAAACCGAGCAGACTATCATCACCCGGTGCCCCAAACGAATAAGGGCCCGGGAAAACGATTCCACTGAAACAGAAATACCGTTCACCCGGGGCCAGTATGCATCGGTAAACATGACAATATTCATAAAATAAATATACCATAAAAACCGGTAAAAAGCAATTTTGTTAAGTCTGATCCCGGCACAGGCTTATCGGGAGGCCCTGTCCCGGGGAACGCCTGTTTTAAGCAGGGTCTCTATGAACTTTACCGTCTCCCGGCCTTCTTCCCCGCTGGAGGCGGGCGGTCGGCCGTCCCGGATGGCGCCGCAGAAGTCTTCAAGCTGGAGGCTGAAGAAATACACCGTGGCGTTGATGGTCTTGAAGAAGGCTTCGTCTTCGGTCCGGAATTTGTCCAGCAGATCCTTTTCCCCTTCGATGGTCCACAGATCGTTCAGGGGAGGCTCCGTGATGGAACTCATCCCGGCGATAAACATGGCGCCCCCGTCGGTC
>JAITES010000184.1 GCA_031281925.1 Treponema sp.
CAAATGGGCATAAAAAAGCCCCCGAAGGGGCATGGGCGATACAAGAGTCGAACTTGTGACCCCCAGCGTGTCATACTGGTGCTCTAACCAACTGAGCTAACCGCCCTAACAAACGCACCGCCAACAGGCGGTGTTATCCCATATACTTCAGCACGGGGCCTCCGGATACCTAAAGGTATCCGGCCCTTTATGAACACGGCGGCTGTTTCTTGGCCCCACGCCATGTCACCGTTTTTCTAAACATGCTACGCATGCTTATTTGGGCGGGGCCGGCGCCAACTTGCGGCTACAGTACCCACTAACGGCGGGATGGCTTTAGCCATCCCAGCGCGCCGCCCCAACAAACGCACCGCCAACAGGCGGTGTTATGCCATTTTCTTGAAACTTACAGCCGTTCCCTGATTACTACGTTGATCTCAACTTTGCCGCCGGAGCCGAGTTCCATGGGGACGATCAGGGCTTCGACCTTGAGGTTGTTGGAGATCTCCATGTTTTCGCCGGTAAAGAGTGCGGGCGGGGTGAGGTCAAACTTAAAGCCCAGATCGTGGAGTTTGGTAACTGCCTGCGCGGTGACCATGTTGGCCAACTCGGTAATGGTGGCTTTTACCATGTCATCCAGCACTTTCATGTCTTCGTCGTTCATGGCGCTGGCGATAAAAAGCGCAGTTTCTTTTGTCATATCAAAGAGAACCCGGCCTTCCACGTCTCCGGCAAGGCCGACCAGAGCGGCGACGCCCATGATCTGCATGGTAGAGTCTTTAAGGTAGAGATCACCCCGTTTTACTTCCGTATTGAGAACTTCTTTCAATACATTGAAGGCAGCTTCAACAAAGGGGTTAATATACTCAACTCTCATAAAATGCTCCTTTCGACATGGCTTTCCATTTATTTGCCAAGCTCAAAAATCAATCGAACATAAAGCAAAGCTTTATGCATTATGCGTGAAAGCGGAAACCGGATCGGTTGCCAGGGATAACCATTCTTCCCCAACCAGCTTTTCATTCCGCCCCAATATGACGATTCCCCGGCTCTTGAGCTTTTCTACAAAGCTCGCAATGAGCTTTTCCTGATCCTGTATCGGGAAGAACGAAAGAATATCCCGCCCCAGGATTACATCCAGTTCCGGCAGGGGGTTATCGTTCAGGACATCATGATATTCAAAAACAATTGAATCCCTGATCTCCTGATTGAAACTATACCCGTTCTTTCCCTTGATCATGTAGGGCCGGCAATACTCCGGCACTTCATCCAGATCAAAACTCATATTCGGCGCCTGGCTAATCGCCATAATATCGCTATCATTGGCCCAAATCTTGATGCGGCTATCAGGATAACGTGCTTTGAGTATACATATAAACGAAAAAGATTCATAGCCCTTACCGCAGCCCAGGTTCCAGACCTGAATGCTGTTGGACGAAAACTGGGGCAGTATATTTTTTACCGCGGCGGCATAATCGTCATCCCAGAAGATTCCGGTAAAGGGAGAGAGGAAGGGAGAGAGGAAATCGTCCGCATCGGAAGCATTTTTAAGCTGCAGTTCCGTGTCCGAACGGGAGCCGCTCCACATGGCAAAACGCCGGTTAAGCCATTCTTCGTTGATCAGGCTGGCGTTGAAATTCCGCAGGGCCTGCAGACTCTCTTTGATGAACTCTATGGTCTGCCCGTTGCGCGGGGCACGGCTTTCCGGCGCCGGGGCTTCCCCTGCGGGCTTTACATAGAAGTTGGTTCCGGCGCTTTCCGCGGCTATTGTACCTCTGGGTTTCTGCTTCTCTTCTTCGCTCTGGGTAAAGATCCGCACCACATCGAGGATAATATAGAGATCCCCGGCATTTTCCACGACGCCCGAGATAAATTTAATGTTTATATCCCCGAAAATGGGGTGGGGAGGCTGGATGGATTCGGAATTGATCCCTACAACCTTGTCGATCTTGTCCACGATGGTTCCATAGACCCGGTCTTCGATGCGGAGGATGAGCATGTTTTCCTGTCCGTCTTCCTTGCGATCCACCGGAAGATGAAAGAAGGTACGCAAATCGATGATGGGAATTATGTCTCCCCGGAGATTGTAAACCCCCCGGACAAAACTTGCGGCATTGGGCACATAGGTGAATTTGTCGGCCTTGGCGATTTCCTTCACGTTCATGATGTCTACGCCGTAGTCCTTTCCCGCAAGCGAAAAGGTGATCATCTTGTAATCAATATTGTCGACACGCTCTTTTTGTTCCTGCAGTTCGGCGTTTACCTGTGCCAAATCTTTGATCATCGCCATGGCCTTTTCCTTACCTTACCGGATTGAAGCTTCGCGGATGCGGCGCTGTTCCATTTCCTTGCGGAGCCCCAGCTCCAGTAACTGACTTACATCAATGATGAGGGAGACCGAGCCGTCGCCAAGGATTGAAGCGCCGGCAATGCCCGGAGAATTGGTAAACTGATCCCGAAGGGGCTTTATAACCACGTCCTCCTCCCCGATGAGGCTGTCCACCATAAAGCCCATTTTCTTTTCGGCAGTACCGACGATAACGATGAAGTTATAGTCCTGCTGTTCCTCGGTCTTGATTCCGAAGAGCCGGTTGAGCCGCAAAAGGCTTATCACATCGTTGCGGATATTGAAAACCTCGTAGTTGTCGATCATCTTGATGTCTTCGGGCTTGATTCTGAGGCTTTCTATGACGCTGGTAATGGGAATCGAGTAGATTTCCGTGCCCACCCGCACAAGGAGGCCCTGAATAATGGCCAGGGTAAGGGGCAGCTTGATCGTAAACTTGGTACCCTTGCCCCTTTCCGAGTTGACCGTAACCGTGCCGTTGAGTTTTTCGATGGAACGGCGCACAACATCCAGGCCGACTCCCCGGCCGGATATGGCGGTGATCTGCTTGGCGGTGGAGAAGCCGGGCTCAAAGATGAGGTTGAAGGCTTCCACATCGGTGAGGATCTTGTTGGGGCTGATAAGTCCCCGTTCCGCGGCCTTGAGCTTGACGGATTCCACATCGATGCCCTTGCCGTCGTCGGCGATCTCGATAACGATCATGTTCCCTTCGTTGGCGGCCTTGAGGAGTACCATGCCTTCTTCCGGTTTGCCGGCGGCTTTCCGTTCTTCCTGGGATTCGATTCCGTGGTCAATAGAATTCCGCACGGAGTGCATGATCGGATCCAAAAGGTCTTCGATAACCGACTTGTCCAGTTCGGTTTCCTCGCCTTCGATAACCAGGTTGATCTTCTTGTTGAGGGATTTGGAAAGATCCCGGACGAGCCGGGGGAAACGGCTGAATATCTGGCTGATCGGCACCATGCGGATACGCATGACGCCTTCCTGCAGTTCACCGGTGATCCGCCCCAGGTTTTGGCTGGTGGAGCGGAATTTACCCATGCTATTCTTCATGGATACTTCAAAACTGTCAAAAAGGGTGAATATATCGCCGTATTTTTCGCTTATGAGCTTCCGGATATCCTTGATCGAGAGGCCTTCCTGGATTTTTTCCAGATATTCGGGGAGATCGTCGAAGAGGTTCTTGATTTTTTCCCGGTACAGGGCTTCCAGGCCGTGGAATTCCCCTCCCAAATCGTTAAATTGGGAAGATATTTGGTTGAAAGTCGCCTTTGTGATTACCGTTTCGGAAACCAGGTTGAGGAGATCGTCGATACGTTTGCTGTCTACCCGGAGGATGGAACCGGCTTCTTTCCCGGCTTTTTTTGCGTCTTCCGAAGCGCCGGCGCCGGGTTTCCCGGAAGCTGCGGCGGGTACGGGAGCGGCAGATATGGGAACGGCGGGGGCTGCTGCGGCAGGAGCGGCGGCTTTTGGGGCCGCTGGAGCAGCAGGGGCAGACACGGGAGCGGCAGGGGCTGCTGCGGCAGCCTGAGCCTTTGTTGTGGCGCCCAGCAGTTCTTCAATATTCTGAATTTCCGCGGAAATGGTTACATCCGGAATGGAAACATAGCGTTTGATTTCATCCAGGGTTTTGGTTGTGGCGTAGTAATAATCAACGGTGGGGTAGAAGTTATCTTCGTAGAGGGCTTCAAATTCCGGTGAGGTTTTGAGCACCGTACCGGAGCCCTTGAGGGATGCGTAAACCTGAATGCCTCCTACCGTGTTCATGAGGCTGTTTTCATCGAAGTTGACTGAAATCTTGTAGATTGGCTGCGATCCGTCTACCGCCTCCCGGAGTTCCAGGAGTTCGTATTCGGAAAGCGTTCCTTTTGAAGAGGGAGCCCTGGCGGCAGGCGCTGCCGGAGCGGCGACAGGCGGGGGGGGAGGAGCCGCGGGCGCGGCCGGTTTTTTGGCCGAACCTTTTTTGCCCCTGGCGCCTTCCGGAATCAGGGCTTCCAAACGCCCCTCCATCTGGGATGTATCTTCCTGGTAGACCGCGCCGTTCATGCGCTGTTCCAGCATCGCCTTGATGATATCAATGGCGGAAAGCAGGGTGTCTACCACATCTTCGTTTATGGCAAGCTTATCCGAGCGGATTGCGTCAAGAACATCTTCCACCATGTGGGTAAAATGGGAGAGTTCCATCATTTCTACCGTGGCAGATCCACCCTTCAGGGTATGAGCCGCCCGGAATATCTCGTCTACCGCCTCTTTGTTTCCGCCTTCATTCTCCAGCACCAGAATATTCTGTTCCAGGGTGTCAACCTGCATCTGGGCTTCACTAAAGAAATCCTTGAGGAGTTCTTCATTATTTGGATCGAGATAATCGCTCATATATAGTAAATCTTATACACAATTATAGCTAAGTCAAGACCTCGAAGGCGGCTTTGCCGCAAAGTGGATTCCGGAGCTTTGGAACAGGCTTACTTCTCGTAGATAAACCGTTCCCCCAGGGCACAGATATGAACACGTTTCTGAGGGCAGAGTTCATACAAAAACTCTGTAAAATGGGCGGGATTTTCGCTGTTGGCGGGCATCATGTCGTAGTGGCTGGGGATAACCAGATCCGCTTCCACGGCCCGGGCCAGCTTGACGGCATCCAGGGCGCCCATGTTGCCAACGATACCGGCGGCTGTCCGTTCCCAGTCG
>JAITES010000203.1 GCA_031281925.1 Treponema sp.
CAGGAACATCACAACCGGCCATTGCCCGATTAGAATCAGGAAAATATGCAAATATTACCATGTCTTTTTTAAGAAAGATAGGAAAGGTATTAAACGCCGAACCAGAAGTACATTTTAAGAGGGCCGAGTAAGCGGTTAAAATTTCTTCCAAAACCCGGCAGTTTCCCTGGAGTGTTTTTAATCTGGATTCGATTTGATCTTGCTTTCAATTTGATCGATCACTTCATCCGGGGTGGAGGCGCCGGCACAGAGTCCTATGGTTTGATACCGGGCCAGGCAGGGTTTCTCCGGGCAGCGGGGCTCAAGGGAGTCTGTTTTATCGCCGCAATACGGCGCCGCAAGTTCTTCGATGCCGGAAGGATCTTCCACAAGCCATGCGGGTTTCCCTTCGGCCCGGGCAACGGCAAGAAGACGGCGGGTATTGGAAGAAGACCTGCCCCCGGCAACAATAACGGCGTCAACCATTCCGCACAGTTCCCGGAGGCTTTCCTGTCTTTCCGCGGTAGCGTTACAGATACTGTTCACCGTTTCAAGATCGGGAAAATATTTTTTTATGCTTTCTTCTATTGCCGCATATTCCCCCGCAGAGATTGTGGTCTGTCCGATTAAAGCGGTTTTGATGAAGCCGGGACTGTTTTTTTTCAATTCGGCGGCGGCGTTTTCCGCTTCCCCGCCGTTCTCCATGAGGATGCAGCCGGGAGCGAAGGCCTGCAGGCCTATCACTTCGCCGTGGTTTTTTTCTCCGGCCAGAAACACCCTGCAGCCTTCTTCGCAGAGGGAACGGGCCTTGAGCTGGTTCGCCTTTACCCTGGGGCAGGTGGCGTCAACAATCCGCGCTCCCCTGCGCAGCAACTCCGCTTCCAGGAGGGGGCTCACCCCGTGGGCCCTGATGATAACCGTATCGCCTGAAAAAAACGGGGGAAGCGCGTCTTCGTCAAGAAGACAAAGGCCCTTTTGTTTGAGTCCTTCCATCGCCTGGGGATTGTGGATAAGGGCCCCCATGGAATATACCCGGCCCCCCGCTCCGAGTTCCGCCAGGCACATATCAAGCGCCCGGCGGACACCGAAACAAAAACCCAGAACCCTGGCGCGGATTACCTTCATAATTCACGAAAGCGCCGCGGGGAAGGCGGCTGTTATACTGAAAAACGACATCCTATCATTTTTCAGCCGGCAATCCGTTTCCGGGCCCGTTTGGTTTTTATGTTCTCCCAGAAATTCAGGATGCCCGATGCAATAAAGATCGTGGAGTATACGCCGGAAACCATACCTACGAGGAGACATGCGGCAAAATCCTTCATCGAACCTGTGGTAAAGATGAACAGGGATAATACCGCCAGCATAGTGGTAAGGGTTGTAATGACCGTGCGGCTGAGGGTTTCCGAGATGGCCCGGTCCAGGACATCAACAAAACTATCGTCCGGGTATATCCGCCGGGTTTCCCGGATACGGTCAAAGATAACGATAGTGTCGTTGATCGAATACCCGAGAATTGTGAGGATTGCGGCGATAGTAGTTGTGTTGAACTCCAGCCGCGTCCAGGCGACAAAGGCTACCGTAATGATGGCGTCATGAATAATGGCAACCACCGCTCCTACGGCGTACTGCGGCTTAAACCGGATCGAAGCGTAGATAAGGATCAACAACAGGGTAAGGCCCATCAGAAGTCCTGCCTGATCCGACAGGTTCTTGGAAAAACGGGAACCCACATAATCGCTGCGCAATACCGCTACCGAACCCAGGCCCGGATAATTTTCCAGAGCGTCAATGATCCTGTCCGCAGGCACCCCGCCTTCGCCGCCAATTTCACTGTCTTCCAGACGTATCATGAAATGCCGGTCTTCTGGGGCTCCCATGCCCTGCACGGAAACTGTCTTCCCCAGGGGAAGCAGGGCCTCCCTCACCGTAACGATGGAGATTTCCTCGCTTCCGGGAGAGAGATAGTGAACCACATAGGGTTCGGAACCCAGTTGGGGATTCCCCTGCGCGCTGTGAAGCAGCCATTGGGGATTCACCGTATCCGAACTTATATCGACAAAATTGATGCCTTCAACCTGACCTCTCATGTCGGAGATCAGCGCCGAAAGACTCCCGTAAGAAGACAGGTTAAAGGGAACGGTTCTGCCTTCCACCCCTGCCCCCGAAATGACAATGTAGATATTGTTTCTGTCAAAGGAGACCGAGGCTATCCCCCTGCCCGACCAGGTGATGCCGAAGGCTTCGGGGGCAAACTGAACTTCCTGTATAAGGCCGGCCTGGAAATCGACGCCCATGTTGAAACCGGAGCCGTCCCTCACGAGGAAGTAGATATATCCTGCCACGCCGAAAAGACAGAGAAGAATCGAAAGAATTGCCGTAAGGAGGAAATATTTGGAAAACTTGATGATCTTCATTTGATCCTCCAGGAAACGGAGACACGCTTGCTGTGCAGCACGTCGGTGCCGAAGTCAAATATCAGCCTGGAAACAAAGAGGCTTGTAAATACCGAGGAGAACACCCCGATTGCAAGACTTACCGCAAAACCCTGAATGGGCCCGGAACCAAGCTGCGAAAGGAAGAGAGCCGCGATAAAGGTAGTAATGTTGGAGTCCATGATCGCCCAGAAGGCCTTGTCGAAGCCTGCATCGACCACCGCCTTGCGGCCTTTGCCCAGCCTGAGTTCTTCCTTCATACGCTCAAAGATGATTACGTTGGCGTCTACCGCCATGCCGATGGTCAGGATGAAGCCCGCAATACTGGGCAGGGTAAGGGTAAAGTTGAACGCGGAAAGAATGCTGAACATAAAATAGAAGTTGAGAATCTGGGCCACTATGGCGTTGATTCCCGATACCTTGTAATAGAGCAGCATGAAGAACATGACGACGACGATACCGCCGAGGAGGGCATAGAGGCCCTGCCGTATGGTGTCTTCCCCAAGGGAGGCGCCGATACTCTGCTGGTTGGCTACCTCCAGTTCCACGGGCAAGGCGGCGGTTCTCAGGGTAAGGGCGATGTTGTTGGCCTCGTCAATGCCGAAGCCTGTCAGCCGCACCGCATCCCTGATGGGGCTCTGGATCGTGGCCTGGCTCTTTACCCGGTCGTCCAGAACAATGGCAAGAGGCTTACCCACATTGGCGGAGGTGAGCTTGTAGAAGATCTCCCCCCCCTCGCTATCCAGCATGAAGGTAACTTCCGGCTTGCCGTCCAGATTGTTCCGTTCAACCACTGCGCTCTGAATGTGGTTGCCGTCAAGACCAACTTCCTTCTTTACCGCGGTATAACCGGTAAACTCGTCCAGCCCGTAACGGTCTTTGATATAGACACCCAAAATCTTTACATCGGCAGGTATAATGGAAGGATCGATAAGATTCCCCTCCGAGTCGAATGTACCGGTGGGGTGCTGATTGTAATAGAGGTTAAAGGTTTCGGCAGCTTCCGCATCCACCATGTGGAAGGCCAGCCCGCCCTTGCCCATGATAATCGA
The DNA here is from genome assembly GCA_031281925.1 of Treponema sp. Taxonomy (GTDB): domain Bacteria; phylum Spirochaetota; class Spirochaetia; order Treponematales; family Breznakiellaceae; genus JAIRNJ01. The sequence continues at coordinate 3,464 of JAITES010000203.1, forward strand.
ATTGATCCGTTCAGGATCCGCCGTTCCGGGGATCTCCACATAGATCTGATCCTGGCCCTGCCGGCGGATTACAGGTTCGGTAAGGCCGAAACGGTCGATCCGGTTGTTCAGCACCTCCAGGGCCCGGTTAATCGCATCTTCCCGGTCCGCATCGTTAAGGGAACGGCCGAGCCTCTCCTGCAGGGCATTCAGATCCGCCTGGAGCACGATGGAAAGGCCGCCTGAAAGGTCAAGGCCCAGCTGAACCGCATTCTTTTGCAGTTCCTTGAGGGCAAAAATATTCTCCCGGTATTCGGTCTCAACCGCGTCCAGGGCCTCTTTGCGGCTTGCAAAGGCGCCGAGCACCGTTTTTGCGTCCCAATGCTCAGGGACCTTCTGCCTGTTCTCTTTGTAGATCCGCTTTGCCTTTTTTTCAAGAAAGGCAAATTCCGGGGGCAGGTCTTCCCCTGCCTGCGCCAGCTTGAAAAGCCGGTCAAAATCTTCCTGGGCAGACCTGGATGCATAGACCTTTATCTGCTCCCTGGACTCCAGAGCCAATGTCTGCCTGTCCTTGGGCACCATAAAGTACCAGCGGAGGCTGGGAAGCAGGAAGAAAAAACAAATCGCCATCAGCACCAGGATAATGGCGAACCTGTAACGTTTACTCATTCTTATTCTCCGGCATCTGAATCTTTTTTATCTTCTGCTTCCGCTGCGCCGTCACCGGATTCTTTTTTCTCTTCTTTTTCAGCTTTCTCGGCCCTCTCTACTGAAGAAACGGCGCTTCTTGAGAATTCCAATTTGACATTTTCATCGACCCTGACGATTACCGTCTTGTCTTTGACACTCTGAATAGTCCCGTGAACGCCGCCTATGGTGACTACCTTGTCGCCCTTTTTAAGGGCTTCAAGCATTCTTTGGGTCTCCTTCTGCTTCTTATTCTGGGGCCTGATGATAAGAAAATAGAAAATGGCGATGATCGCCGCAAAGGGGATAAGGCTCGTTAAAAACGAAGCGCTGCCACCGCCCTCGCCGCCTGACGCTGGAACCCCCATAAGAAGGGGGAGTACAAATGAAAACATAGGGTAACTTCCTTGATAGTTAAGTTGAATGTCAGCCTAGCATGGCAGGGAACAGATGGTCAAGGCAATTAAAAATGTCCGCCCGAAAACCGGCCGGGCCTGAATCCACGCCCTTAACTTGATCCACGATACCCTGTTTGCGCTATACTGAAAGAATGCAAGGAGTCATCTATAATTATGGATAAAAATGCCATCCTGGAACGGGCCAGGGAATATATCGGCCGGGAGAAGGATGCGGGTTTCCGCGGCGAAGTGGAAGAACTTCTCAAAAAAGAGGACTGGAAAGAGCTGGAAGACCGTTTCTACCGGGATCTGGAATTCGGCACCGGGGGTCTGCGCGGAGTCATCGGCGGGGGATACAACCGGATGAACTCCCTGGTGGTAAAGAGCGCCACCCAGGGCCTCGCCACGTATCTCAAAAAGACCTTCCCCGATAAGGACAGAGAGGGAAAGCTCTCCGCGGTGATCGCATTTGACAGCCGCCACTATTCGGCGGAATTTGCCGAAGCTTCCGCGCTGATCTTCGCCGCCAACGGGATCAAAACCTGGCTTTTCAGCAGCCTGCGTCCCACGCCCGAGCTTTCCTTTGCCATTCGGAAACTCGGCTGCGACACGGGAATCGTGGTTACCGCCAGCCATAACCCCCCCAAATACAACGGGTACAAGGCCTACTGGAACGACGGTTCCCAGGTCATCCCCCCCCACGATGTCGGGATCATCAGGGAAGTTGAGGCTGTCAAAGATATTTTTGAAATGGACAGGCAGGAAGCCCTGAACAAGGGGCTGGTCAGGATAATCGACAGGGAAATTGACGAGCCCTACCAGGCAATGGTGAAGAGCAGGCTTTTCAGGCCGGATTTGATCAAGGCAAAGGCGCAGGAGGTGAAGATCGTCTACACTCCCCTCCACGGAACCGGGGCCTTCCATGTGGAAAAGGTGCTGGGAGATCTCGGACTCAAGGTGATTACCGTACCGGAACAGCGTGAAGGCAACGGGGACTTCCCTACGGTGGCCTTCCCCAACCCGGAAGAGGCGCCTGCCCTCAAGATGGCTATTGACCTGGGTAAAAAGGAAAAAGCCGATGTGGTAATGGCGACGGATCCCGATGCGGATCGTTTCGGCATAGCCGTACCGGAAAAACCCGGC
>JAITES010000240.1 GCA_031281925.1 Treponema sp.
ACCCCGCTTACCTATGCTGTAGTATACGCCCTCAAGAAAGCCGAAGGCGTGGATGTCTACGATACGGGAATCCGTTACAGCCCCTTTGCCTCAAGTCTACGCAGGGAAGCTTAGAAACGGCATGGACGGAACCCTGAGCCGTCTGCCGGACAAAAAAGCATACAATCCGTTATACAAAGTACAATTTAGCCACAAAGCGGATGCCATGGACGGCATCCGTACTTCAAATGTACGAAACGGTTTTTACGCCTTTTAGTACCTGTTCCAGATCAGCGAGAACCTTGTCCACATAGACCGACATGGTATAGTAAAGCCGGCCGCCGTTAAGGCAGGAGAGGCAGCGCCGGGTATTGGTCTCCCAGAATGTCGTCCGGTCACTGGGTCTGCCGTCCCTGTAGCGGTACACGATCTCCAGTACCGGCTTTGTTTTCGGTTTCTCCTGTTCAGGGGCCAATTCGTCGTACATGGCCAGGAGCAGGGTCTGGTAATAGGTGCGGAAATAACTTTCGTTCACTTCGATGTCCCCGGCCATGACTTTGAGATCATCCCCTTCGCCGGATAGTTTGAAATTAACGGTTTTCTCCCTGCTTATCACATCCACTTCCGCCACATGATCTATAAAGGGAAGCACCATGATTCTGTCCATGATATCAAACCATGTTGTCGTGAGCCAGGAGAGCGAAGAGGCCGGCATTTCAAAAACAAGGTTAAGTCCTTCCCGCTGAATGTACACGTTCCCTTCGCTTGTAGGGGCGGAAACCCGGAGGGAGAAATTCCCCTCGTCTTCAATGCCTGTTACTTTTGCGGTTGAATAGGGTTTGTCAAGGCCCCAGTTTGCAAGATCGCTTGAGTTTTCGATGCGGCCTGCGATCCGGGTGGCGCTAAGGCCAAAGAGTCCCGCAAAAGCTTTGGAGGCCTTGTCTATATTGAGATTTACCTCCATGGGTTTCAGCATTCTCAGGGTATTGGGAAGGAGTCCCGTTTTTGTCTCGGAGGGATCCACTTCAAAGCGGCGGACGCTGATATCTTCACCCTGACGGACGCTGCCCCCCAGAACGACCTCGGCAAAAAGATTTTCCTGATACTCATTCTGCACCGCCGCGGGGCTTATGGTCTTGTCGAGAAAATCCAGGGGAATTTTGTCAAAGAGATCCATGTCGGAACCGTAAGCCAGATAGACTGCCGGGTCGCCCTGCTTCATCACATAGCAGTTGATCCGATCCGGCGCGGGATTGCCCACGAAAATGGTAACTTCCTCACCCCGGGCGGGGCGGATATGGGCCGCTGCTCTCGGATTATCAAGGCCGAAGGCGCCGAGGTTTTCCGGCGTTTCGGCAACGATGCCCCGCTCTTCAATACGGCTTGAAACATTCAGCACCCGGTTGAGAAGATACGTATCCGCGGAAAATTCTTCCCAGCCTGAAAGCACCGGTTTCGGTGTGGAATCCTCCCCGAGCACTATAGGCCCCTGCACGTTCGCGAGAACCGTATAGCCCCCGCCGGAATTTTCCACGCGTACTGAAAGGAGGGGGCTGTCCTCTTCCCCATTGTTTTCAAGGTCAAGGATATACTTTCTTTCCACGGCCGGAACCTGGGCAGCGGGAGCCGGCGCCGGGGTTTTATTCAGGATGAAGAGAGTCAGTACCAGGGCTCCCAGCACAAGGATCATGGCTGCAATAAAGATTAGTTTTTTAATCATCAGGAACCTCTTACTTATGCCGCCGCCTGAGCCAGACTACTATCCCTGCGATGAGCACACCCAGAGGCAGCAGCACCACAAAGATCGCCCCCAGAAGGAGACTCCGTCCGGTGCTTATTCCCAGTTGATCCATGCCGAGACTCTTGTCCATGATATAGATACTGTCCGTCTTCCCGGCCAGGGTTCCAATGATGTCAAGGAAGTAGCCTGAATTGGCGAGGTTGGGACTTCCCAGAATACCCCGGTTCAATGCCAGAGAGGAACCTGAAACCAGCAGATGGTTGCTTACCAGGTCGCCTGACGCGTTGTTCCTTGTCTGGGTTGAAAGAACCAGGGCCGGAACATTGCCTTCAAGCGCGTTAAGATTCGGCTCCCAGTCGATTCCCGCGTCGGCAGGCCGTATGCCGGCGCTGGCCGAATACCGGAGCAGAATTTTTACCCGCCGGTAACGGGCGGCGTCAAAGAGGGCTTTCAATGGCCGTGACTGGGGAACAATCGGAAAAATGCCCTGGGCGGCCTGGCTCTTTGAGTATTCTTCTTCGGCGTATTCCAGCAAACCCATAAAGGGGGAATTATTTATAACCAGGTTCTGGTTTGATTCAAAGACGACGCCGCCCTCCACCTCAATGCCCCATTCGGCAAGGAAGGCCGCAAGATTCGGCAGCGGAGGCTGCTCCGCGGAAGCCAGATAGAAGAGGACGCGGTTATTCCCTTCCTCAAGGAAGGCGTCCAGTTTCTTGAGATCCTCCACGGCAATATCCCTGGAAGGAGCGGAGAGGATCAATACCTTGGCCTCGGGCAGAATGGCTTCGGTCATGAGGTTCTGGGTTGCCACTTCCCAGTTGTTGAGCGCCAGAAGATCGGTAAAGGCGCTTATATCATCCTCCCCGTAGCCGCTCAACACCGATGCGGTATTTACCGTGCCGGAGCTTACCGCGAGTATTGCGCTGGTCATGGCCTGTTCAGCCTTGGAAGAGACGATATAGCTCTGGAAGTATTGGGTACGGACATTGAAAAGATCCGTATATTTCAATACCCGGCTTTTCGTTCCGCCGGCAACAAGTATGTCGTTGAGTTCCAGATCCTGTCCGGGATAACGGGATGCGAAATCCGGATTCCGCAGCAGATCCACATAGGAAAGCCGTACCCGGCCGGAAAGCTGGGCATACTTCCGGATAACCTCGTTTGCCTGTACATAGTAATCGACAGGGGCATTGGCGGTAAAACGGTCTTCGGTATTGAGCACATAGATATCCACATCGGAACTCAACTCCGAAAGGTATCTCTTTGTGTCATCGCTGATCTGGAAGATCTGATTCTCCGTAAGATCGATATTGAGAGGGAACTTCTTGAAGAGGGCTGTAACCACTACGTTAAGAAGCACAATAAACACTATTACTACCACCGTGATGACGGTGGCCACTGCGCCGAAACGAAGCTTCCGGCTCTTCAAAGGATTCTGTATCATATCTGCCTCCTATGACCAGCGCCGTTTTTCCAGCACCCGGGCGGTCAAAAAGAGAAAGATCCCGCAGACACTGATGAAGTAAAAAAGGCTGCCAAGAGCCATTATCCCGGAGCTGATCGGCTCATAACGGCTGATAAAGGACAGAGCCCGTACAGCCGTCGATATTCTCTGGTTGCCGATAATCTGGGGAAGCACATCCAGCACAAATACTCCCATCATGGCGGTGAATCCGCCGATGGCGGCGATTGCCTGGTTTTCCGTGAGGGAAGAGATGAACTGCCCGATGGAAAGGAATGAAAAACCCAGAAGCAGCAGCGCGATGTAGTTACCCCAGATCATCGCCCAGCTCATGCGGGCCATAAAACTCAGGGTCACCGCATAGACCAGGGTGATGCTGATCCCCATGGTGAAAATGATCGCCGCCGCGAGGAATTTACCCGTCACAATGGCGGCAAGGCTTATGGGAGCGGTGAGCAGGACCTGATCGGTTCTGTGCCTCTTGTCTTCGGTCATAAGCCTCATGGTTAAAAGGGGGGTCAGAATGGTAACGATGGTAAGAAGACCCGAAAACACCGAGTTGAGGGATGAGCGGTTACTCATCAGGGAACCGGTAAAAAAGAAGAACCCGGAAAAAAACCACACCACGGCCAGATACACATAGCCGATGGGGGACGTAAAATAGGCGGAAAGTTCCCGCTTTATAATGGCCTGCATTATTCAACCTCCTCCCCGGCTTCGCCCTCTGCGGCGGGACCTTCCACGGGCTTTTCATTCCCGGCAAGGGCGCTGATTGCGGCGCTGTCTCCGGCGGTAAGCCTCAAGAACACGTCCTCAAGGGTCATTCCGGTTTTCCCGAGGGAAAGCAGGGGCCAATTCTTTTTTGAGAGCAGGGCAAAGATCTCCCGGCGGGGGTCGGTTTCCCCGGTTTCGATACTGTACTCCCAGGCGCCGCTCTCCGCTTCGCGCAGAACTTCCACGGAAACGATACCGGAAAGGCCCTTCAGAAGGGGCAGCAGTTCTTCCCGCGGGGCTTCCGCGCAGAGGAGGAGCCTCTTGTCCCTGCTGGTCTTGGCCGCAAGTTCTCCGGCAGTGCCGTCGGCAATAAGCAAACCGTCATTGATGATGATGATCCGCTCACAGACAGCCTGGATCTCTTGTAATATATGGGAAGAGAAGATCACCGCGCAGCGCTCTCCCAGCTTCCGGATAAGTTCCCTCACTTCCAGGATCTGTTTGGGGTCAAGGCCTACCGTGGGCTCATCCAGGATAAGGAGGCTGGGATTCCCCAGCATGGCCTGGGCCACTCCTACCCGCTGCTGATAGCCCTTGGAAAGGTTTTTGATGATTCTGTTTCTTACATGGCCGATGCCGACCGAATCGCAGAGATCTGCGATGTGTTCCCTCTTGTTCAGTTTGATCTTTTTAAGATCATACATGAAGGAGAGGTAAGACTGCACCGTCATGTCCGGGTAGAGGGGAGGCCGCTCGGGAAGATACCCGATCTGCCTCTTACAGCCTATAGGGTCTTCAAGGATCTCCCTGCCGTTCACCGTAACCGTTCCCTCATTGGAGGAAGTGTATCCGGCGATAATGTTCATAGTGGTTGATTTTCCCGCCCCGTTGGGCCCCAGAAAACCGAGGATCTCATGATCCCCCACGGAAAAGCTGATATTGTTCAGAACTTTCCGCGCCCCATAGATTTTGGTTACATTCTGCACGTTTAACATATCAGTATAATAACAAAATTCTTAATATGTTACAATGGAGCCGGATCTAATTGAACAGTTCCCGCAGAGCGGCGCGGTTGCCCATGTTGTGGGGATCCGCAGCGCCCTGATACATCTCTTCGATACGGGTGCGGTAGAAGTCCCGTACCCTGTGACGCACCAGTTTCATGGTAGAGTTGATCAGACCGTTACTCTCGTCAAAGACGCCCGGAATGATGGCGAAGGAAGCGGGCCGCCACTGGGGAGGGATGACCTTGTAGACGGGCAGGCGCCGGAAGGCAATGAGATCTTCCCGGACAAGATTGATGATCCGGTTAAGGTCATCATCCGAAAGTACCGTTCCGCCCGCGCCGCCGAAGACAATGCCGGCCTTTTCCACCGCGGCCTTGAGTTCCGCACCATTCAGCGTGACAAGAGCCCCGGTAAATTTGCGCTGCTCATTATAGACCATGATCTGATTGACAAAACGGGATGTGTTGATCACCGCCTCTTCGATGGCTTCCGGACTGTACTTTTCCCCATCCGCGGAGATGAGCAGAGCCTTCTCCCGGCCGGTTACCACAAGGAAACCGTCCTCATCTTTGTAACCCAGATCCCCCGACCAGAGCCAGCCGTCCCGCAGAGTTTCCGCGGTTGCCTCAGGATTCTTGAAGTAGCCCTTCATCACGGAGCCGCCCCTGGTTACAATCTCCCCAGCCTCGCCGGTGGAACATTCCTTCCCGTCCTTCATGATCCGAACTTCCAAATCGGGAATGATATTCCCCGAAGTACCGAACTTGTGCCGTTCGGCCGAATTGGCGCAGATGATGGGAGCGTTTTCCGTAAGGCCGTAGCCCTGGTATACCGGCACTCCGATTGCATTGAAAAATTCCTGCTGCCTGATCTCCAGCAGCGCGCCGCCGCCGACACAGAACTTGATATCCTTGCCGAAGAAAGCACGGAGCCTGGGGAAAATAAGAACATTGGCGAGAGTCCTGGGTATAAATGTGCTGAAACGCCGCCAGAACCCCGGTTTATCAAAACCATTTCCCCCATATTTTATACCGGCCCTGAGCCCCGCATTGAAGAGAAAATAGACAGGTTTCCCTTTAGCCTGAACACCCTGGATCATCTTCTTCATGAAGTTACCCGTAAGGGCCGGAACGGTAAGCAGAAAATCGGGATTAACTTCCTGCAGATTGGACGGCAGATTCCGGAGCGCGGACAGGGGGCCTCCCCCGGAATCCGGAAAGTACATGGCAAGCCCCCGGTAGAGGAATATGTAGAGCCCTACCGTATGGGCAAAAGAATGATCCAGAGGCAGCATGATGAGGGACTTCCAGCCATAGGGCACATAAACCACCTCCGCCGAATTGAAGGTATTGTGCAGATAATTCCGGTGACTCAGCATGATCCCCTTGGGATTACCGGTGGTCCCGCTGGTATAGGAGATAGTCACCGTATCATCGGGAGAGATCGCATCTTCAATCTCATCAAGACCGATCCGCAGTTCCGGCCCTTCCCCTCCGGCAGCATCGAGAAGATGTTTCCCCTGGGCAATCAGTTCATCATAATAGAAGAGATTCTTCCCTTCATGAAAAGAAAATTTCCTGGCAAGCTCTTCGGTATGGGTATTTTTGGGCGAGATACAGACAAGGATGAGCGGGCTTGACGCGCCCAACGCCTCCGCTCCCTTCTGGAAGTAATTTTCCGAAACCAGAAGAGCCCTGGATTCGGAATGTTCCAACCGGAAAACCAGTTCCTCCCTGGAAAGCTTGGGGGAAAGAGGCACCGAAATGCAGCCTGCTTTGAGAAGGCCGAATTCGGAGATAACCCAGGAAGGCCGGCCCTCCGCCAGAATGGAGATGGTATCCCCCTTTTTATAGTTCATCCGCAAAAGGGAAAGAGCAAAAGCGGAAGACAGCCTGTCCGCTTCCCTGAAACTTATGGTCTGCCAGGCATCCCCTGTTTTCCCTCCCAGATAGGGAGCGTTCCCGTATTTTTTTGCCCCGTTGTGGAGTAATTCAATAACCGTCTCTATTTTTGCCACCTTTCTCCTCCGTGTTTATGCCGCGTCTGTCGTTCAGACTCTAAGTATATCATGGAATCCATGTTTTGCAAGTAAAATGACAAAAAATGTGAATTTGTAATACTAGAGAGGCAAAAAAAAGTGTATTAAAATTTGTATTGTTTTTGCTTTACTATCGCCGTTTTTAAGCGGCTGCCTTATCTGGAATGTGGTACTATTTAGAGTCTGTCCATAATGTGTCTACATTATGGACAGACTCTATTGTTATTCATTTATTAATATGTTTATTTTTTCTATCACCCCGTTTAATTCTTCTTCCGTTGCTTTTATAATGTATTCTATATCTCTTTTTGTCCAATCAAGACTTTGTATTTGATCGGATAGTACAACACCATTGATTTTTTCATTCTTTATTCTTACTTCAAACGGATACTGTTTTTCTTGACTGGTTATCGGACAAAATAATCCTAGATTTACTTTCTCATTATAACCCTTCGGTGAAATCACTATTGCGGGTCTTTTTCCTTTTTGCTCATGCCCTGTTTGTGGATTAAAATTTAACCATACAATATCACC
>JAITES010000107.1 GCA_031281925.1 Treponema sp.
TATGGATTCAGATGTACAATAGTGCAGGAGGCCCATATGATCAGAATCAATACCAGCTACGCCCAGCTGCAAATGCTTGAAGATCTTGCTAAACAGCAGATAAACAACCCGTTTTTTAACCGCATATACGCGGAACTTTGTTTTCTTTCAGCCCTTTCCAGTTCCAAAGGAGGGGTCTATGATTCCCTTATACAGGAAACGGCGGCCCGCTTTGCCGGGAATATTGCCGGGGGTCTCGGCGCCGGGATAGTAAGCGAAATCGAAGCTTCCCTTTCTCCGCTGACGGAAGATGCAAAAAGCTATGAATTCATCTGCGCCGCTCATGCCCATATAGACATGAACTGGATGTGGGGGTACAACGAAACCGTTTCCGTCACACTGGCAACCATGCGGACCATGCTGAATATGATGAAAGAATTCTCCGGCTTTACCTTTTCACAGTCCCAGGCTTCGGTGTACAGCATTGTTGAACAATTCGCCCCCGAAATGTTTGAGGAAATACGGCGGCGGGTAAAGGAAGGCCGCTGGGAAATTACCGCGTCTACCTGGGTGGAATGTGATAAAAACATGCCGTCGGGCGAAAGCCTGTCCCGGCAGATTCTCTACACAAAAGAATACATGAGGGAAAAATTCGGCATAGACCCTGACGATCTGTTAATAGACTTTGAACCTGACACCTTCGGGCACAGCAGGAACATCCCTGAGATACTTGACTCCGGGGGCGTGCGGTATTACTACCATTGCCGGGGCCAGGTGGGGGAAAATATCCTTTACCGCTGGAAGGCGCCGTCGGGAAAGGACATCATCGTATACACGGAACCGTTCTGGTACAATGCGGACATAGACAGGAGGATCGCGGAATATGCGCCCTGCATTGCCGGCATCACGGGGAGCAAAAAACTTCTCAAGGTTTACGGCGTAGGGGATCACGGAGGGGGGCCGGCAAGGCGGGACATCGGCCGGATTATGGAGATGAATTCCTGGCCGCTTTACCCGAAATTCAGCTTCGGCCGCCTGCGCGATTATTTCGATGCTGTTTCCGGCCTTAAGGAAAAATTCCCCGTTCTTGACGACGAGATCAATTTTATCTGCGACGGCTGTTATACCACTCAAACAAGAATCAAGGCGGGGAACCGCAAGGCGGAACGGCTTATGAAAGAGGCCGAATTTTACTCGGGGGCGGCAATGATACTGGGCGGAAAAGAATACCCCGGCCGGCTTTTGGCCGGCGCCTGGCGGAAGATCCTCTTTAACCAGTTCCACGACATCATCCCCGGATCGGGAATTACCGAAACCAGGGAATACGCTTCGGGCCTCTATCAGGAGGTTTTTGCGGCGGCGGAATCGGCCAGAACCGCCGCGCTTGAAGCCGTCGCGGACGGGATAAACACGGCGGCGCTGTCGAAACCTCAGACAGAGGCGGACAAGGCCGCCTCCCGGGGGGAAGGCGCGGGAGCCGGGTACGGACAGACAGGGCGCTCATCGGGCCTTACACGGGTCTACCATATCTTTAACCCCCTTCCCTTTGAACGGAGGGAACTTGTTCCGGTAACCGTCTGGGACTACGAAGGGAATATAGGGGAAACTCTTGTCCGGGACAGCCGGGGAAATGTACTGGATTCCCAAACCGGGGAAAGCGGCGAATACTGGGGGCATCATTTTGATACAATCATGGCCGGCGTCACCGTAAAGGCCGCAGGCTACACAACAATATCCATTGAAGAAAAAAAAGACTATACGCCGCAGTTTGCCTTTATCAACGACATGCGCGTTCAGAAGCCCGATGAATTCATCCTTGAAAATGAACACATAAAGGTAACGCTTGATCCGCGGAACGGAAGCATAGGATCATTTATCGACAAGGCAAGCGGAGCGGAATTGGCCCCGGGAATTCCGGACTGCGGAATTTTCAGGCTGGCAAAAGAAAGCGTCTACAAGGGCATTACCAACTGGCATCCGGGCATGACGGCCTGGTTTACAGGACGCTACAAAGAAATAAGCGGCATTATGGAAAATATTGAAATCATCCCTGTCATATACGGAGCCCGCAATAAAGACGACCTTTACGGACACACCGATTCCCTGCGTTTCGGTAAGAAAACTCTCCGCAAGGCATTTCGTCTGCGTACCCGTTTCGGCAGCGGTTCTGCGCTGGAAGCGGTCATATCCCTTGATGCGGGATCGAAACGTCTCTGCTACGATCTTGACTGCGACTGGCGGGAATTCGGATCGGACGAACCGGGAGGCGTGCCCAATCTGCATTTTTATCTTCCCCTTAATTACCGGCCCCGTTTTCTTTTCGACATTCCCTTCGGCCTAAGCGTCAGGAAAAGCACGGACATGGATCTTCCCGCCGCAAGTTTTGTTCTTGCCGAAAACCCGGACGGCCCCGTATCGCTGGCTCTTCTGTCCATGGACAAATACGCCTTCCGCTGTCTTGACAACAGTATCTCCCTTACACTCATACGGAGTTCCTGCGATCCCGATCTTGCGCCTGAAACCGGCAGACACCGCGTCTCCTTTGCAATAGTTCCCTTTGCCGCGGCAGGTCCCGGGGCGGCCGGAGAAACGGTTCGTGAAAGCCTTTCCTACCGTCATCCCTTTACGGTTATTTCCGGCAGGACAGGGCGCAGGGGAGATCTTGCCGGAGAAGGCAGCCTGCTTGAACTTAAGAAAGGCAGTGTCGTACTTTCTTCCGTCAAGCGGCCCGAGGCCGGCGGAAAAAAGCTTTTGATCAGGGTATATGAAACCGAAGGGAAATCTTCAAGGGCGGTTTTTTCACTTGGCTTTAAGGCAGTATCGGCGTACCTTACCGATGCAACTGAAACAAAACGGATGGGAGAAGCTTCGGTTAAAGACGGAGAACTTTCATTCGATGTGCCGCCTTACAGTGTAAGGGCGGTCATTCTGGAACTTGAATAAGGAGTTTTTATGGCAGAGAATTTACGTACAAAACAAAAGCTTTACCTTATCGGCAACGCCCATATTGATGTATTGTGGCTCTGGAAATGGGAAGAAGGCCTGCAGGAGATCCGATCAACCTTTGCATCGGCGCTGGACAGGATCGCCGAACACGGTGAATTTGTGTTTACCTGCGCCTGCGCGTATTATTACAGCATAGTTGAAAAAACCGATCCCGTGTTATTTGAAAGAATCAAAACGGCAGTTAAAGAAGGACGCTGGGTTATTGTAGGAGGGTGGTGGCTTCAGCCGGACTGCAACGCCCCTGCGGGGGAATCCTTTGTCAGGCAGGGCCTCTACGGGCAGCGGTATTTTATGGAAAAGTTCGGGAAAGCCGCTGTTGTCGGTTATAACATCGACTCCTTCGGCCATAACGGAAATCTTCCCCAGATCTTAAGCAAATCCGGCCTTTCTTCCTATGTTTTTATGAGGCCGGGAAAAAAAGAAAAAGATCTCCCCTCCCATCTTTTTCAATGGGAAGGCATTGACGGTTCACGCGTCATGGCCTACCGTGTCCCCCCTGAATATACCAACGGCTGTGAATGGGGGCCGGACCTGAAACAGAAAGTGCCCCTGTTCCGCAAAATCGCCGGAGAAGAAGGAACGCCCCTCATGCTGTTCTACGGAGTAGGAAACCACGGCGGCGGTCCGACAAAAGAGAACCTTGCCATTCTTGACGCTTTCAAAAAAGACGATCCTGACATTGTCTACAGCGATCCCCAAAGCTACTTTGAAGAAATGCGCGGCCTTCCTCCTGTTGTACGGGACGAATTGCAGTACCACGCCATAGGCTGCTACAGTTCCCTCTACAGCCTTAAAAAAGCGAACAACAGAACGGAGCAGCAGCTTCTTTCCGCAGAAAAAATGCTGGCGGTTTTGGGAGAAAGCGGAAAATCTGCCGGGGCGGACGGGAATTCCGCTAAAGCTGCTTCCGTGTCAGAAGATCAGTCCGGCGATTCTGAAAAGTCCCTCAGGGAAGGCTGGAAAAAAATTCTCGTCAACCAGTTTCATGATTCACTGGGAGGCTGCTCCATTCCCGATGCCTACCCCAAGATCTTCAACGCATACGGCTGGGGGCAGGAAACGGCAAGCGAAATAACAACACTGCTGCTGCACGGTCTTGCATCGAAGGTACAGACCTTTACCGACGGGTCCACTGCGGTTGTATGGAATCCCAATCCATGGGAAAGCGTTCAGTGTATAGAAGTGAACGGCATAAGCGACGCGGTTCACGACATAAACGGAAACGAGATTCCCTTTGAACTTGTCCCTACAAACGCCATCGCCGGTTTCTACACCCACTCGGCGCGGTTCAACGCGATCCTTCCCCCCCTCGGGTATACCAGTTTCTGCCTGACAAATCACCGGAACAGCATGGATGCCGGCAGCCTTGTCAATGTGCTTTACGCCAGGACATCTTCAAGCCTTTCATCCGGTTCCCTGAAAGCCTCTATAGACCGCGATACAGGCTGCATCAGTTCAATTTTCGACAATGAAAAAAACATTGAATACCTTGCCGGGGGAATAGTTCCCGAGATCATCGACGACAATTCGGATACCTGGACCCACGCGCTTTCCTCGTATGAAGGGGCCAGACGGAACATGAAAGTCGAATCCTGGACACTGGTCTCACGGGGAAAAGTCACCGAAGAATACGAACTTGTCTATAAACTTTTTGACAGTACGGTGATCATGCGGTTTATACTGAACGGAACCCTTGGTTCCGCTAAAGCCGGAACTTCCAATTACGCAGATCTTAAGCTGCGTGTAATCTGGAACGAAAAACACAGGCTCCTTAAACTCCGTATACCTTTCGCGTGTAAAAACGATACCTTCACCTGTTCAATTCCCTACGGTTCCATTGAAAGAAGCGCGGACGGAAGGGAATGGCCCATACAACGCTGGGTTTCGCTGCAGGGAAAAGACAAAAACGGACCGGTTCTTGCGGTACTGAACGACGGTATCTACAGTTGCAGCGCGGAATCAAACGCCCTGTGCCTTACCCTTCTCCGCAGCCCCGTCTACGCCCATCACGAACCCATGCGGCCCCGCCCCGATATTCAGCAGCGCTATGTGGATCAGGGGGAACATGAGTTCCGCATACGGCTTGGATTCTACGGGGAAAAGACGCCCTGTTCCGAATATGAGCGCAGCGCTCTTGAATTCAACCAGGAGCCGCTCTATGTTGTTGAATCGATCCATGAGGGCAGCTTTCCGGCGGAAAAAAGTTTCTGCCGGGTAAACCGCGGCTCCACCGTGCTCATCACTGCCGTCAAGCGCAGTGAAGATAATGACGGCTGGATAATCCGGGCAGTTGAATCGGCAGGCAAAGCCACGGAGGCGGACATCGACTGCACATGGCTTGGCTGCAGGGGACGCTTCCCATTCGGCCCCTTTGAAATCAAGACGCTTAAGATAAGCGGTACGGAAGGAGAGAGAGTCTTTACCGAAACGAATCTGCTGGAATGAAGAACCTTGCCCTAAAGGGATGAGCTCTGTTGTT
Source organism: Treponema sp. (assembly GCA_031281925.1). GTDB lineage: Bacteria > Spirochaetota > Spirochaetia > Treponematales > Breznakiellaceae > JAIRNJ01. The sequence goes on from JAITES010000107.1 coordinate 5,465, forward strand.
CTCATGTCGACTATCTTTATACCTTTCAATGTTGTATAAAACTATAACAGAGCGGAAAGGAGAATGTTCCATGTCCATTCGCGTTAAGGCAGTACTGATAATAGCCTCTATCATCGCGTTGATTACTGCCTCCAGCCTCCTTATAAGCATGTACTACAACCGTCTGCATCTGGTTGAAACCATAGAAGGCGATATGGCGGTGGTAAGCCGTATCGCGGTAAAGCTGATTTCCACCAACCTGCGTCTTTTAAGGACGGAGGCGGACATGGTTGCCGCGGCGGCCCTGGAGGCGGCACGGGAAGACGCCGTGTCCGGCGGAAACCGCGCCCTTCCGGCGGCGCTGGAAGAACAGATCAGCATACACCATTATCTGGCCCTTACGGTACTGGACAGCCGGGGGGTGATTGCCTCCAGCGGGGACTATGCCCCGGACGACAGCTTTGCCGGCAGCGGCTACGCCCGGCGGGCCTTTGCCGGAGAGCGGGTCATCACCACTACGGAGTTGGCCGCCGGCGGACGGCTTCTTATCCGCATCTGCGTGCCTATGGGTTCCCGGATTCTGGTGGCCACTATGCCGGGGATGATCCTTTCGGACATCATCACCGAATTCAGAATCTGGACAACCGGGAATATCTTCCTCACAGACAGCGAGGGGGTCATCATCGCCAATATCCGCCCCTTCCTGGTGGAGGAACGGCGCGTTCTTTCCGAAGAGGTAAGCGCCCCGGACTCCCCGGAAACGAGGAGGTTTTTCTCGGGGCTGCGGACGGGGAATACCGGCACGGGGATATACAACTACGGCGGGGTTCCCCGGGTCGGGGCCTATACCCCGGTGAGCGGTTCCGACAACTGGATGCTTATCGTCGCCGCGCCGATTGAGGAAAGTCCCGGCGCCCGGACCCGGGATGTCCTCCTTATCTCCGCGGCGGTCTTTATGGGCCTGGGAATTCTCGCGGCCATTGTCGCCGGAGGAGTTATTGCCAGTCCCTTTAACAAGATCCAGGAGCAGAATATACGCCTCGTGGAACTCAAGGAAACGGCGGAAAACGCCAGCCGGGCCAAGAGCGAATTCCTTTCCAACATGAGCCACGAGATCCGGACCCCCATGAATGCCATCATCGGCATGACCTCCATCGCCAAAGCATCAGACGAAGTTGAGCGTAAAGATTACTGCCTCTCCAAAATCGAAGACGCCTCCACCCATCTTCTGGGAATCATCAACGACATTCTGGACATGTCCAAAATTGAGGCCAAGAAGTTTGAGCTTTCCCGGGAGACATTCAACTTTGAGCGTATGCTTCAAAAAGTGGTCACGGTGATCAACTTCCGGGTGGAACAGAAACAACAGAACTTTATCGTCCGTCTGGACAAGGATATTCCGTCCATGCTTGTCGGGGATGATCAGCGTCTTGCCCAGGTAATCGCCAACCTCCTGTCAAACGCGGTAAAATTTACCCCCGAGAAAGGGTCCATCCGGCTGGACGCCAAATTTATCGAAGAGAAAGAGGGGCTCTGTACTGTCCGGATTTCCGTTACCGATTCGGGGATAGGCATAAGCGCGGAACAGCAGTCCCGGCTCTTCAATTCCTTTACCCAGGCGGAGAGCAATACGTCCCGGAAATTCGGCGGGACCGGTTTGGGACTGGCCATCTCG
>JAITES010000173.1 GCA_031281925.1 Treponema sp.
GTAGCATCCGTGCCGCCGGCCAGAAGATCCAGCAGGGGAAGTCCTGCACCCGCCTTAAGTATTATCCGCCTGGCTTCCGCTTCCCCCACTCCAAGACGGGCATGGGAAGACGAAGAGGAAGCACGCAGGGGCCAGTCCTGTTTCCGTGTAAAAAGGGCAAGAAAATCCTCCACCCGCTCCTGTTTGGCCGGGTACTCGCGGCCGGAGCTGCTTACATACCAGAGATTGTTCCGCCTGAAAAGGGATACCTCTTCCGCCGTGCCCCGTATCTCTATGCCGTCGATACGGCCTTCGGAACGGGGATCGATCCAGGAAAAAGAAGAAGAACGGGAAGAGGCCCAGCCTGAATTGATCAGGGTGACAAGAATATTGGCAAGCAGGAGAATTCCCGCCAGAGACAAAAGTATGACAAGTTTCCGTTTATACGCCATGTTATGCTCCTGTAATTCCGCTTGAGAGAGCCCGCTTCTTTCTCCGCCATGCAAGGAAGAAGCCCAGGGCCAACAGGCCCGCCGGTACAAGTACTATGTTGAGTATCTGGGCAAAACGCATGGCGGCCTTTCTGCGCTGGGGATCGGCAATGCGGTCAAGCCGGAGGGAACCGGATTCCCGGTTTCTGATACCGATTATCTCATCGTCACTGGAGAGCCAGTCCAGGGCCTGAATAAAGAATTCAAGGTTCCTCTCTCCCCTGGTAAACTGGAGCATGGCGGTGAGAAAATCGGTATCCCCCACTACAATGATCCGGGAAGACAGCCCCTGCAGGGGCAAGGCGGGAAGTTCTTCTTCGGCTCTTTCCCTCTGCGGCTTGTCCTTTCCCCGGAAATAGGAGGGAAATACGCCGCTCAATGATACCGCCAAAACTTCCCGGCCCCGTGTAGCTTCAGCCTCGTTTTCAAACAGGAAAGACATGTCCGGATTGGTAACAAAACTGTTGGTCATCAGCCATGCCTCGGGAGTACTGGCAAAAAGTTCCTCGGAACCGATTCCCGCAGGGGCCTTTACCGTAATGGGGCTGGGCCAGAAGAGGTCTACGCCGGAAAAACGGGCCGTTACCGGATTTTTGGGATTGCCGTTTTGGGGAAGCACCCCGATCCAGTGGGGATAACGGATGATCCTGTACTGCGTTACGCCGTTTGCCTGGCGGCTCTGGTACTGGAGCGTCAGGGCCGCCGTGTCCAGAACAAGCCTGTTTGTAACTTCCGCACCGTAGGAGGCAAGCATGCTCAGTAAGCCCTTGTCATTCATGCTCCGGGCCTCAAGGCTGCCGCCCTGGGAATCTACAAACACGGCCTCCACCGCAAAAAAGACCTTGCCTCCTCCCTGAATATAGCGGTCAATGCGGTAAAGGGCCCAGTCGTCAAAGTCTTCGGCGCCGCCGAGAACCACAAGACTGGGAAGGTTTTCGGGGATCTCTTCCCCGGGGGCAAGAAGCCGTGTGCGGTAGCCTGCCTGGAGCAGAGCCTGACCCAGATAGCCGTAGTCCTGATTCCACTGACGGTAACTGTCTCCTACAATGACCCCCGTCTGCCGCTCGACACCGCTGACAAGGGAGCGGATACGGGAAGTAAGATCGTACTCAAGGGTTTCAAGGGAAAACACAACCGGCAGTATCTCTGCCTGATCCAGATACTCAATGACAATGCCTGTGTAAACCGTAGCAATGCTGGTTTCGCCCTGATCCACCGTCTGGATCTGCTGGGGGAGAATTCCCATCTGCTCAATTTCTTCAACCAGATTCGCCTTGACAGGATCACGCAGAACAATGCGTATCTTGCCCCGCGAATAGGCCGCATATTCCCGCAGAAGATCCTCTATCTCTCCGGGCAGGGGATGGATCGATGCAAGTTTCCCGGAAATATAGTAGGTAATCCGCACCTCGTCGGGGATCTCCTCATGGAGTCTGCGGGAAATCGCAGAAATAGTGTAGGCCTTGTTTTTGGAAAGATCCAGCCTGAACCAGAGCCTGTTTGAAAGCATGAGGGCCAGGACAGCAACCACGATAGACAGAATAGTAATACTGTTGACTTGCCGTTTTGTCATAAACTTCTCCTCAACGCCACTTCCGGTAGATAAGCACCCTGGTATTCAGAAAGAGGAACAGGATGGCGGTAATAATAAAGAAAGAGAGATCCCGCGTATCAATGAGACCCCGGGAAAAACTTTCAAAATGAAAGGAAAGGGACAGCCAGTTAAGCGCCGCGGCAAGAGAGGGGGGAAGGTTAAAAACAAGCGTTACACGGTTAATCAGCATAACTGCCAACAGTATCACTGCGCTTCCCAGAAAAGCGCCCGCCTGATTCCGGGAAAGGCTCGAAAGAAAAAGCCCGAGGCTTATGGCGGAACATCCCAGAAGCAGGGCCCCCAGGTACTCGCAGAGGATCACTCCCCCGTCAAAAGATCCCAGACTCATGAGGCTCAGGGGAAGGGGGATGCTGAGGATGAGGATAAAGACAAGCACCCCGAGGGCCGCAAGAAATTTACCCAGTACAAGATCCCATTCCGAAAAGGGCATGGTAAGGAGAATCTCTATGCTGCCCACCCGCCGTTCTTCGGCCCAGCTCTTCATGGTAATGGAAGGTATCACCAGAATAAAGACCAGGGGAAAGGCGGCAAACCAGGAACGCAGAGACGCGGTATCCATGGTAAAGAAATGCTGGAAATAGAAAAGCCATATCGAACAGAAAAGCAGGAAGAATATGCCTATACCGTAGGTAACAGGATAATTGCTGAAAGAGTAAAGCTCTTTTTTTGCCAGGGCCAGGGCAGGTATATTCTCCGTTCCGGGTAAAGAAAACTTTTTCATTGTCCGCCTCCTTCGGGGGGAGAAACTTCATTCATGGAAGGCGGTTCGTGGGTGAGTTCGACGAAGATGTCTTCCAGGCTGAGTTTTTTACGGTTCATGCCGAGGATCTTGAGAGAACTGTCAATGGCCCAGTCGAAGATCCTCTCCCCGTTTTCCGCAGCGGATGCGGAAACAAAGAAGACCGCCTTAATAAGTCCATTGTCCAGGATCTCCGTTTCCTGATTCTGCAGACCTCCCTCGATAAGCCCGGCCAGCCTTGCCAGAGCGCTGCGTACAGCGTGAATTTCGGCGCCCTTCAAAATGAGTTCCCAGGTATCCCCGCCCTTTATGGCTCCGGCGATTTCTTCAGGCCTCCCCTGCGCGGCAATGCGGCCGCGGTTGAGGATAAGCACCTGGGAACAGATTGCCTCCACCTCCTGGAGAATGTGGGTGGAGAGGATCACGGTCTTGCGCTTCCCCAGTTCCCGAATTAGGGAACGGATTTCGATGATCTGGTTGGGGTCAAGGCCGGTGGTGGGTTCATCCAGAATAAGTATGGCAGGATCGTGAACGATGGCCTGGGCGAGACCCGTCCGCTGTCTGTAACCCTTGGAGAGCTGCTCTATGAGCCGGGAACGCATATCCTTTAACCCGCAGGCTTCAAGACTTGCTTCAATAGCCTCTCTCCGGCGCTTTTTGGGAATGCCGCGGCCTTCCGCCACAAAAGCCATGTACTCGTCCACCGTAAGATCCCCGTAGAGAGGCACGCCTTCCGGAAGATAGCCGATGCGTTTCTTCAACTCCACCGGTTCCTCCTGCACGGAAACGCCGTCTACCAGGGCTTCCCCCGCGCTGGGGTAATGATAACCCGTGAGGATCTTCATGATGGTAGTTTTTCCGGCCCCATTGGGCCCGAGAAAACCAAGCACCTGATCTGAACCCACGGAGAAGGACACGCCCTTCACCGCTTCAAAATCTCCGTACTTCTTCGACAAATTTTTAACTTCGATCATTTTGTCTTCACCTCAATCTATAAATGACTTTCCCGCGCAGAGCCGCGGGTATATGTCTTCCTGTGAATCAACAAGCTCAGCTGCGAATCAGTCTATATACTCGATAGGTAAAACCATCCTGTCCCTGGAAAGTATCGTTTCGGGAAAGAGAGCCTGGGCCTCCTTCAAAAGCTGTTTCAGGTTGAAATCCGTATAGCGGGGACTGTAATGGATAAGGGCCAGCTTCTTTACCCCGGCCTCAAGAGCGATACGCGCAGCCTGGACAGCCGTCATGTGCTTCTTCTCCCTGGCGCTTTCTATAAGTTCCTGTTCAAACATACCTTCGCAGACAAAAAGATCCGATCCTGCGACTTCAGGCGCTATCTCCGGGAAGGCAAGCGAATCGGTAACAAAGGAAAACTTTCGGCCTGAACGGGGCTTTCCCAGCACGTCTTCGGGCCTCACAGGGGATCCGTCCGCCGCGTTTACAGACTCCCCGTGCTGCAGCCTTGACCAGAGGGGCCCCCTGGGCACTCCCAGTTCCTCAGCCTTTTCCGGGTGAAATTCACCGGGGCGGTCGTCCTCTTCGAGAACATAGCCGTAACATGGCTTGGTATGACGCAGGGCAAAGCATCTTACCCGGAAGTCCTCCCCTTCATATACCAGTCCGGGCCCGTTGATCTCCCTGACCACGATTTCGTAGTTGATGTACATATCCAAAACCCGGCGGCTGGTTTCTATGTATTCGGCTATCCGGGGAGGGCCGTAAATATAGAGAGGATCATCCCTGTCCACCTGGCTTGAAAGCATGAGGAGACCGGGTAGACCTGTTACATGATCCGCATGGGTATGACTGATAAAAATGGCGGATATCTTCTTCCAGCGGAGGTTAAGCCTGCGGAGGCTCACCTGGGTTCCCTCTCCGCAATCAAAGAGAAAGAGATCCCCCTCGCGCCTGAGAAGCACCGATGTAAGATGACGATTGGGAAGGGGCATCATGCCCCCGCTGCCGAGGATAAATGCTTCAAGATTCATGATTTGAACCAGTATAGGGGTTTTACGTCTTTTTTTCAACTCTTGGGCATTTGAAGAGTCTGATTTCTTATTTTGGCAAAAAATCTTGCGCCGTCATATAGATTGTACTATATTTTTTTATTATGTAGTGTCTGTCCACAAGGCCGGTTACTTTGCGGACAGAATATGTTTCCTCAAAAGTATATGCGGGCTTGTGCCCGTTAATCATATTTTTTTTAGGAGAATTTGCCATGAAACGTATTGTTCTTATCGCCCTGGCGCTGTGCGCCGGAGCCGTTCTGGCCTTTGCCGGAGGCCGCAGACAGGAAGGGTCGGTTAATCTGACCGCCGCCATAAATTACACCCCCAGTGAACAGGTACACCAGTATATGCTCCAGGTAGCTAAGGATTATGAGGCGGCCAATCCCGGCATCAAACTTGAGATGGGATATTACCCCGACTATGAAGTCACCATGAAAACCAAGATGGCCGCCCGGGATCTTCCCGATCTCTGGTCCACCCATGGCTGGTCGGTAGTCCGTTATTCCGAATACCTGGAACCACTGAACAATCAGGGCTGGGCTTCCAAGGTTAATCCCAAGATCATTCCCGTGATCAGCAACGCCAGGGGGCAGATTTTTGTCCTCCCCTTCAACGTGGAATCCCAGGGCATCGTGGTAAACCAGGACACCCTTGAATCGGTGGGGGTGGATATCTGGTCGATTAAGACCTGGGACGATTTCCGCGCCGCCTGCGCCAAGGTTAAGGCCGCAGGCAAGATCCCCCTGGACATCGCCGGCAACGCTTCGGAGGACTGGACCGT
>JAITES010000193.1 GCA_031281925.1 Treponema sp.
CTTTCAAAACTGAAGTTTTGAAAGGGCAGCCGTTAGGCGAGAAACCGCAGGAGGTTCCGCAATCATAAATCAAACTGTTGACTGACGGAGGTTTAGTTAGTTGAAATTGATAAAATGTATTAAAGTCTGTATTGCTTTTGCTTTACTATCACCACTTTTAAGCGGCTGCCTTATCTGGAATGTTGTACTATTTAAGGATGAACAGCGTTTTATGAATACCGGAAAAGAAGTAAAGATAAGTAATGGCACCCTAGTTATAGCCACTACATTTTCTCTTGATGATCCAAGAAGAGGAGGATACATATCAATATTTGAATTTGAAAACGGTACATGGGTCGAAAAAAAGACGATTGATACAAAAAAATACTTTAAGGAACCATACCAGGCGCCCATGAATGAATGGGGAGTGGAAAACAGATCTTTTATGGACACCGGCGATACTATCATTGCCCTGATGGCTTCAAGTACTCGTATATTCAAAAAAAGTCCTTATGAGAAGGCGATACTGATTTTTAAGAAAAGCGGGAATGAATGGGCGCATCTTGATACAATTTATAAAGGCGATCCTGAGACATTCTATGGCACTTTCATAAAAGGGAATTTTAGAACCGGTATTAGTGTTGATAAAAATACGGTTATTGTTCCCGAGGAGCGAAAAGGCATTCATGTATTTGAGATACAGGGAAATGAAACTACAGGGTACCTGATTCCTGATAAATTTAGTAATACGCATTCAGACGGAGGAGTTGGCATAATCAGGAATGATACGATAATTTTATCAGACATATACCGTGAAGACGTTAAGTCAAAAAGAAGAGTCAAGGTATATACCCGTAGTGAAGAAAACTGGGAATTGGCATTTATATTTGATGAGAACTCGTTTCCCGAAATCTGGACAAATCAGGAAGGGCCATTCACCGAAGCCTGGCAGCGCTCCATGATGGGTAGATATACCGGTATATTGGATGACGGTAATGTATATGCAGGATCAGATCGTCGGGTATATTTTTTTAGAAAAGATGATCATGGCTACACCGTAACACAAAGCATAGACATATCTAATAACGACAGTGAAAACGATGCGTACATAATGGATTTAGTCATAAAAGACGGTATTATGGCGTATGCCCGTGGGGAAAAACTTTACATATATCATACTATCAATGATAGATGGAAGTTAACGGATACGATTGATCTGGGAAAATTACAACCAAACAAAAGAATTATTGACGATGTAAGCCTGGATATTTCCAATGATATTTTGGTGATAGGATTTGATAATGTACGAAAGGAATGGGATAGTTCAGATACGATAGCAACTATTCCTTTTCCGCCGTTCATGTTTAAGAGGAATCCCGGTTCTGTTTGTATTCTAAAAATACATCCTGATGGAGGGTATGAGACCCAGGGTATTATAACTAGAAAATATAATTTGTTTGGGAGAGTTAAGTTTGTAAATAAAGTGAAATAGAAAAAGCCGTATCTAAAAATAGGAAGGATTCAAACTGTCTAGCAGCCTGTTGCACTTCGGGGCAAGATGACAATTTTGACTATAGATTTTTGACGTTTTCCCTGGAAAGACGGTTTTTTTTACCACTCCCGGGGTTTAAAGCCTTTGGGGACGCTGATCTTTATCGTGTCCCCCGATTGTTCCAGCACAAAAAAACCGCTCTTCGCCGCAAAGTCCTTCACCTCTTTAGAGGCTACGGCCCCCGCCACCGCTCCCAGCAGCTTCCGTTTGTCCCCGTGTTCATCCCCATAGACCCGCAGTTTTTCCATCCGCCGCAGATGGTCCCGCACATCAGCATCCGTCAGAGTGGTCTTTACCTTCACCGCCAGGACGACATCCCCGTTTTCCAGCAGTATATCCACTTCGGCAATATACTCTCCCCGGGAATTCCGGTAGCGGACATTGGTACCAACTCTGCCAAAGCCATACCCCAGATGGTTGAACTTTTCCAGGATATTGGGGAAGATCATCTCTTCGATCAAATCGCCGAGCTTACTGCCCAATTTGCTGATCTTCCGGTCGGTTTCCTTCATTTGCAGGGCTGTTTCCTGCACTATACGGTCGGTTTCCTTCATTTGCAGGGCCGTTTCCTGCACTATACGGTCGGTTTGCAGGGACATTTCTTGCATTTTACGGTCGGTTTGCAGGGACATTTCCTGCATCTTGCGGTCTGTTTCCTGAAACATGGCCCAGACCTTCTCAAAGGTCAGCCCCATCTCCGGTTCGCGTATGGTTTCTTCTGGCATAAGAAAAATTTACTTTATAGACGTATGCTTGTCAAGAAGCGGCATCTGTTGTATGAGTTGGTTTCAAACTTCGCACATAGGTAAAAATAGGCCCGTTGCTATTCAAAAAGTATTATAAATAAAGTGAAATAGAAACACTGTATCCCCTAAAACCGTATCGTAATTCCGATTCCTGAATCTATAGTATTCCATGCGGCGCCTGCCGCGTTTGCCATTCCGGCGGTCGTGTCTCCGGTGTTCACCCCGGTTTTACGGGAGATGGTGTCTCCCGGATTGGCCTCAAGCTTCCGCCAGGAACAGTACAGGGACAGCAAGAGTCTTTCTTTGGGCATAAAAGAAATTTCGGCGCGGGGTTCCAGATAAAGCCCAAAATTCATACTGTCGGAGTATTCGGTTTTCGTGGCAAAGTGATCGTCCCGTGCCTCGCAGAATATGAGAGGGCTCCACCGGAAAGAGAAAGCAATAGCGAAAAAACGGTTCAGGGGCAGGGAGAGGCCCGCTCCGGGAAAAATCAGCAGCCAGTCCTGGGAATATCCGATCGCGGGGCCGTCGTAAGGATCCTTCTCCGCATCCGGGCCAAGGGCCGTGCCGTCCAGGTAGCTTCCATACTGGTCTTTGGGATACAGGATATACCCGTCCCTGGCGATCCAGTTAAAGTGCATCCAGGAAAAGCCCAGGTATAGTTCCAGAAGGAGCCGGGAATACAGGGGGATTGAGAGGCCCGCCCTGTAATCCAGAATCAGCGCGCCTTCGGTATAGTTATAGTGGGTCGAATAATTCGATAATTCGCCATCCTGAGTATTCCAGTCCCGATCCTCCATGATTCCGGAAAGGGAAGGGAAACCCGCTTTCAGCGAAAGGGCTGTGCTGAAGCCTGTATTTTCGTATTTGTTGTTCCGGGAAAAATCAAGCCCGGCGCCGTAATAGAAGAGGGGTTTCATCTCCCAGAGAAGCTGGCTTAGAAGGGCGCCGTCCTCCTTGTATACCCGTTCTTCTCCGTGGCCGTAGAGGAAACCGGCGCTTTGGGAGAGGGAAAGAGTGTAAGGGAAGCTCTTTCCCGGCGGGACAGGCTCCTCTGCAAAAAGCGTTCCTGCAATAATGACGAAAAAGAAAAAAACGGGTATATTCTTCACTATATGAAACTAGAGTCTAGACGGCAGTATCGTCAAGTACTTCTCATCCTCCTCCTCTGCATTCTTGCATCCTGCAGGGGAAACCGGGAAGAAATCGTCCTGGATCTTCCCATGACTCCCCCCCTGTCCCGGAAAAACATCGGTTACGGGGTTATAAATGTTTCCTTTGCCCTTATCATGGAGGAGCCCGGACAGAAGAATCAGGCCAGCAGTTACGGCAGGAGAGGTTCCATCGTTGAAATTCAGGAGCGCCGTTTCATCACCATAGAAAACAGAACCGAATTGTGGGTTCTGGTAGCAGGAACAAGTCAAAATCAGGAAGATGAAAACGAAACATCGAGAATTCAGGGCTGGATTCTGGAAACCAATATAGACATCTACGACAAGCTCTCCCAGGCCCGTACAGCCGCAAAGGCCATGAACCCCTAAAAACTCCGGTCGATAAGGCGCAGTTCTTTTCTTTCCGCCTGCAGGATAATTGCCTGTCCTGTTTCAGGAGTTTTTTCCCTCAGGGGAACCCTGACGGAGACAAGCCTGCCGTCTGAAAGTTCCACGTCGAGTCTCCTGTGCCCCCCCTCAAAAACTGTTTTTTTAAGTATCCCCGAAACCCGGAACATCTCTTCCCTGTTTTCTCCTTCCGCCGCAATCCGCACGGCATCGTGGGGAATAAAAACAGTTTTATTGTCACCGGAGGCAAGGACGATCCCCGCGTCAAGGAATTCCGCGCAGAAGCTTGTCCGGGGAGAGAGAAAGAGTTCCTCTGTTTTCCCGATTTCCACAATTCTGCCTTCCTTCATCAGCGCGATGCGGTCTCCCAGAAACGCCGCTTCCTCCCTGTCATGAGTAACAAAAATACAGGGTACCGAAGAAGAAGATCGAATCTCAAGGAATTCTTCCCTCATGGCTTTACGCAGGGGAGCATCAAGACTTGAAAAAGGTTCATCAAGAAGCAGCAGCTGCGGAGAGGAGGCAAGGGCGCGGGCAATGGCTGCCCTTTGCCGTTCACCCCCGGAAAGTTCATGGATACGGCGTTTTTCATAGCCTGAAAGATGGGCCTGTCTCAGCGCCTCCCGCACCCGTTCCGTCCTTTCCTTTTTTTTCACGCCTCTGATAAAGAGTCCGTATGCGACATTTCCCGCCACATTCAAATGGGGAAAGAGGCCCAGATCCTGAAAGACCACGGAAACATTGCGTTCCCATGCAGGAAGGGATGTAATATCCCTGTCATTCACAAGAATGCTGCCGCGGTCGGGCCGGAGAAGGCCGGCGGCAAGATGAAGCGCGGTGGTTTTGCCGCAGCCGGAAGGCCCTGCAAGGATAAGGGTTTCGTTTTCCTCAATACGGAGATCGATATACAGTGAAAAATCCCCTCCGCCCTCTCCGGAGCCTGATCTTTCCCTGCGGAAGATTTTACTCAAGCCCTTAAGTTCAATTGCCATATTCAAGCCTCTTCCTGCCGGTGTACATTTTCTTTCCCGTAAAAGGGAATTCCGCAAGGGCGAATACAAACGCCATGACGGCCATCAGCACTGTTCCTGCGGCACAGGCGGCGCCGTAACGGTACGCTCCCGCGGCCCGGTATATGAGCAGGGGAAGGGTTTCCCATTTTTCCATGCCCAGCATCATTACTGCGTTGAGTTCTCCAAGACTCAGGATCGCGGCAAAGGCCCAGGCCGAGCGGAGCCTGTTTCCCGCGCAGGGGATTGCCACGGTAAAAAGCCGCACCAGGGGACCCGCTCCTGCCGTTTCTGCGGCCTTCAGCGTGTTGTCGCCAAGGCTGGAGAGGCCCTGTGCCAGGGAACTAAAGACAAAGGGCAGGGCAATGATCGCATGAAGCATTGCCGCACTAAAAATCGTGCGGGAGCCTTCTCTCCCGTAGAGTATCAGCCAGCCGAGGCTCAGTACAATGCCGGAAGAAAAGAGAGGAGAAGTCATTGTACCGCGGAGGAACAGAGCGGAACCCTTTTTTTCCTGTTCCATGCTGCGCCAGGCCCCTGCCGCAAGGATGCCCAGAATACAGGCTATGCTTGCCGAGAGGAGAGCGAGAACCAGGGAACGCCCCAGCGCGGGCAGCACGGAATCTCCAAGACTCTGCCACCAGCGCAGACTCCATTCCCCCGGCCTGGAACGGCTGGGTTTCTGTAACAGGGATTCTACCGGAATCGAGAGGATTGGGCCGAAGCTGAAACAGGCCGTAAAAGCAAGGTAGGCTATCATTCCGCTTCTGAAGAGCCCGCCGTGACGCATGACTTCTGTTTCTTCCCTCCGTTCCAGCCCTGACTTGAGACTCATCCTGTCAAAGATCAGGTAGAGGCCGAATGCTCCCGCGGCAATAAGGGTTTCAAGGAAGGCAAGAAGCCCGGCGCCGGAAAGATCCAGGGAGATGCGTGCATAGCGGTAGATCTCCACGGCAAGGGTACTGGCGGCAGCTCCTCCGCCCAATACCAGCACTACCGCAAAACTGGTAAACGAATATAAAAAAACAAGAATAAGGGAAGCCATGAGGGAGGGGAGGGCAAGAGGCAGAAGTACTGTTACAAAGCAGAGAAAAGGTGAAGCTCCCAGACTAAGCGCCGGTTTTGCATAGCCCCTGGCGGCTTCCCGCAGGCCGTCCCCCAGAAGCCGTATCACCAGAGGGAAATTGTAGAAACCGTGGGCAAGAATAATCGCCTCCGGCCTGTAGAGAATTCTGAAAGGCGCCTCTTTGAGTCCAAATATAGAAACAGTAATTCTGTTGAGCCAGCCTGAGTTGCCGTAGAAAAGCACAAAACCCAGCACTACCAGTATGGAGGGCATGGCAAATGGAATTCCGGAGAGAAGTTTTATTACTCCGGTTTTGTTGTCCTGAAGCCCGATCAGCCATGCCCCGGGAAGTCCCAGCACAAGGGCTGCCAGGCATGAAAAGAGAGCCTGCTTCACCGTAAAAAAGACCAGCGAAGCAAGATTCCGGTTCAGCATGGATGCATCAAAAGATTTTGAAATTCCTGCCGCAAGAACGGCAGCATAAGGGAACAGGAATCCTGCGGCAACTGCCCCCAGGGGAATGAGGGCAGGGATAAGGATGCCGCGGAAACGAGTTTCCCTGCAGGCTGAACGGAGCGGCAGAAAACTTTGTTTCAGGAAGGGCAGCATTACTGTCCTGTCTGAAGAGCCGTCCACCGGTTAAGCTCTTCGTTTGAAGGCGCCTTGGGTTCAAGTGCTTTTTGCGCCTTTGGATTTATACTGAAGGAAGAGGGAAGCGGTATATCAATAACAGGATACATCCAGTTGGTCAGGGGAATAATGCTTTGAAAGGCGGAACTCAGCATAAAATCCAGGAATTTCCCGGCATTTTCCCTGTTTTTTGCCTGCGACAGAAGTCCTGCCAGTTCAATCTGAATGGGATGCCCTTCATCGAAAATTGCAGCCCTGTAACGTTCGGTATCCTCATACTCCAGATGGTAACCCGGACTGGTGGTATAGGAAAGCACCAGCGGCGCCTCCCCCGCGGTAAAAAGGCCGTAGCCGGAACTCCAGCCTTCGGAAATGGTAAGCACGGAAGGGGACAGCCGTTTCCAGTAATCCTCCCAGAGTTCGCCGTAGACTTCCCGTACCCAGCCGAAAAACCCGAGACCCGGAGAGGAAGTTCTGGGATCCATCAGAATTATTTTCCGGGCATAGAGGGGCAGGGTAAGATCCTCAAGACTCTTTGGAGGATTGGGAAGAATTTCCGAATCGTAGACAAAGGCAAAGTAACTGTAATCAAAGGGAATAAGCCGCCAGTCATTCTGCACATAGTCCCTGATTTCAGGAAGCAGTTTTTCTGCGCCCGCGGGTCTATAGGCTTCGAAAAGCCCCGAAGAGAGGGCTCTTTCCGCCATGTTCTGATCCAGCCCCAAAATGATGTCGGCATCCGCATCCGGGCCTTCAAGGAGAAGCCGGGACAGCACTTCTCCTGCGTCTCCGTGACTTACCCACCGTATCTTTATGCCTGTTTGGGCCTCAAAGACCTTGGAAGCCTCGGGGCCGGGCCCCCATTCGGAATTGAAGGAATCATAAGTCCAGACGATTACTTCTTTTGAAGCCGCCGTAGTTTTGTCCTTCCTGGCTCCCGCATGGAGGGGCAGGGAGAAAAACATAAACATCATTACTGCGCCGAGCAGAAATGAAACCCGCTTCGTTTCCCGTCCTAAAACAGAGAACTTTTTCATGGAGATACTCCTCAAGGACACGCGTCCTTTTTTATGAGGGGTGTTGATTTTCCGCTTTGTTGTATTGAAGAGAACAAGACCGTCCGGGATTTGACTGCTTCCCGTCCGCCCCTTCTCTTAAAACAGCGCTCCCTACGCCGGCATTACCCGGATCAGGTTCAGCGGGTGTAATCTCAGGTTTCCTGCCAAAGGCAAGGGCAATTATGTTGCCCGGGAAACCACCCCGGTTGATATGTCAGACCCCATAAGGAGCCTTGTATATACTATAACTCTAGCCGCGGGAAAGTGTCAAGTAGGCGCGGGCCGGATCAAGCTTCGGAGATTGAAACAAGGCAAGAATTGTTCTAAGGTGCTATTGATGAACCGGAACATGGAGTTTATTATACGATACTTACATTGCAGAACATAACTCGAGGAGAAAATCATGGATAAAGTAGTTGTCATAAGCGGTGCGGGACGGGGACTCGGTTTTTCTCTGGTAAAACGGTATATCCAATTACAGGATACTATTTATGCCTTTGATTACCGGATTAGCAATGAACTTATGGCCCTTGGTGAAAGTTACAAAAAATTAAAGTACTATAACTGCGATATTTCCAGGGACAATGACGTCATTGAATCAACCGGAGAGATACTTGAGGCGGGAAAGAAGGTAGACACTATTTACAATGTGGCGGGGTTTTACAGCAAAGAAGATTTGGCTTCCGTTGCAAAGACCAATTTGGATCTCTGTATGCAACTGTATAACATCAATGCTTTGGGAGCCCTCAGGATTTGTAAATCCCTGTGGCCTCTGCTGCAGAAAGGGAGTGTGGTAGTAAACATATCATCCGAAGCGGGCAGTATCGGCGCCGCCCGCCGTAAAGGTGAATATGGATACTGTATGTCAAAATCCGCCATGAACATGTTTGCAAAACTACTATCCAATGAACTGTGGGACATAGGCGGCAGAGTGATCAGTTTTCATCCCGG
>JAITES010000237.1 GCA_031281925.1 Treponema sp.
GGGACAGCAGTTCTTCCTGGGTGGTCAGCAGTTTTGGTATCTCCTGAATATCCCGTTCCAGGATTATTTTTTCCGACAGGATATCCTGTAGCGTCTGCAGCTTTTCAAAAACATCTTCAATTACTACCATGTATCTCCCCTTAATGTATACAATATCATACTCATTAAAGTAATTTCTTAGATTTCTGTTTCAGAGACACTGTCTCAGTGATCCAGATAATCTTTTAATTTTCGGCTTCTTCTGGGATGCCTCAGCCGGCGCAGGGCCTTAGCCTCGATCTGCCGGATCCGTTCCCGGGTGACATTGAAATAAAGCCCCACCTCTTCCAGGGTGAGGGAATATCCGTCATCCAGGCCAAAACGCATCTTGAGGACCTCCTGCTCCCGGGCAGGCAGGGTGGAAAGCACCCCGGAAAGCTGCTCCTGGAGCAGCGTAAAGGCGGTTTGGCTTGCCGGGTTTTCCACATCCTTGTCCTCGATAAAGTCTCCCAGCAGGGAATCTTCCTCCTCCCCAATAGGGGTTTCCAGGCTGATAGGTTCCCGGGCTACGTTCTTTACCGACTTTACCCGCAGGGCGGTCCAGCCAAGCCGCTCGGCGATTTCCTCGTCCGTAGGCTCCCGGCCTAAGACCTGCATGAGCTGCCGGGATTCCCGGACCACCTTATTTATCTGTTCAATCATATGTACCGGCACCCGGATAGTCCGGGCCTGGTCGGAAATAGACCTGGTTATGGCCTGCCGTATCCACCATGTGGCGTAGGTGGAGAATTTGTAACCCTTCCGGTATTCAAATTTCTCTACCGCCTTAATAAGGCCGATATTCCCCTCCTGGACCAAATCGAAAAAGTGAAGCCCCCGATTGGTATACTTCTTGGCAATGGAAACCACCAGGCGGAGATTTGCCTTGATAAGCCGGTCTTTGGCGTTCTTCATCATCACCCGGCCGCGGTTTATCTCCCTGGCCATGAGGTTGATATCTTCGATGGACTCCTCAAATTCCGATTCCATCTGGCGGAGTTTCTTCTCCGTAACCTGGATGTGCCTGATAAGTTCCTTAATTTCGTCGGAGCTAAGTCCCAGGCCGGATTCCAGCCGTTCCCGGTCTTCTTTAATGGTCAGACCCCGGCCCAGAGCCCGCAGCTCTTTAAGGGAACCCACCCGGAGCCGCTTCTCTATCCGTTCCTGTTCTTTCTTATAGCGCTTTATTTTTTTTGAGGCCTGGACAAATTTATCCGAGAACCCCGCTATTTCCTCCGGATGGATCTCCGCGTTTTCGATCACCTCCAGGATATGGGACCGTATCCCGCGGAGTTCCTGATCCTCGAAAATATCACCACCCCGGGTGATGATCCGCCGCTTGTTTTCAATGTAACTCTTTAGGTCCCCCCCGATTATTCTGAGGGTTTCCTTGTAAAACTGGTTCAACCGGCGGCGTTCGGTAAGGTATTCGGTGGCTTCCTTTTTGGTCAGGCTTAATTCTCTCGGGTCCTTCTTGGAAAAGGCCCGTTGGGCGATGTGGTAAAATTCGGGGATAACCATTCCGGATTTTTTGATAACCCCCTTGATGATATTCTCCCCGCTCTCCATTTGCTTAGAAAGCTCCACCTCCTGTTCGGCGGTAAGGAGATTTTCCTTTCCGATTTCCCGCAGGTACAACCGTATGGGGTCATCAACCGAAGATTCCTTCTCGTTGTAGACCAGGCGTTTTTTATCCGCCTCTTCCTTCTTCCTGACCTCCGGTTCTGCCTCGTCTTCTCCTAAGTCCACATCGGTAATCTGAACACCCGCCGTGACCAAAAGGCTGAGAACTTGATCAATTATGTCGGAATTTACGACATATTCCTCGGGCAGAAAATCGGAAAGCTCATCGAAAGAAAGAGTTTTCTTTTCCTTTGCGTAATCAATTAGTTTTACAACAGCAGGATCAAGCGCCATATCTGGCGTCGCCACATCGGGCGTGCGCAATTCCGTCATTGGTTAGCTTCCTTAAGTAGACGTAATTCGGCATCAAGATGCACTTTTTCTGCGAGCAAGTCCTCAAGACGGCTTCCCCTCTGGAAACCCTCCGGAACAAGCTCATTTTTTGTGATCCGCAGTTCTGTTATAATCCCGGCTAGCCTGCGCTCCAGCCTTTTCTGTCTTACCGTCCTGATTCCATCGTTTACAAGCCTGCCGGGGTTTATGGAAAACGCCTCCGAAACCCCCTGCCTGACAACAAAATCCCGTAAAGCCCCATTACTTATCCGGGATAGCAGATCATCCATTCCAGGCATATCATTCCTAAACCACTCCTCCAGGGCTATAAAAAGCTCCCTGGCGGCGGGATCATCAAAATCCTCGATAGTAAGGACTGAACGCAGTTTAGGGTACAAATCATGATTTACCACAACCGCGGTGAGCAGAAAAAGCTCGTCATTCAACCTAATTGGCCGCTGAACTCCGGAATCACCGGTTTCCCGGGCTATTTCCTCCGGCCTTTGGCCGGACTGCCCATTATTGAAGCGACGAAAGTCTGATACCACAGCCTGACGTTCAACCCCTATGGCATCCGCAATGGCCCCAATACAGGAATCCCTGGAAACCTCTGAATCCATAGTTTTCAGATAGGGAAACAAAAAAGCCGCTGCCCGGGATTTCCCCACTGAATCGGAAAGATCAAAAAGAGATTTACTCCTTTTCACAAGGTACTCAAAGTCATTTATAAAACATTTTACACTTTTTTGCAATGTCTCGGGACCAAAATTTTTCAAAATATCCGCCGGATCCTTAAAATCCGCCGGATCTTTCATTCCCTCTATTTTAGGGGTTACCACAAAGCTCTCCAGGCCGTTGTTCCGGCAGGTCATGATGGCTTTCAACGCCGCGTTTTGCCCCGCTTCATCGGTATCGAAGATCAGGTAGAGCCGCTCCGCCCAGCGTTTAAGAAGCCTGGCTTGTTCGTCCGTAAAGGCGGTTCCCAGGGGAGCAACGGCATTGATAATCCCCGCCTGGTGCAGGGCAATCACGTCCATGTAGCCCTCGGCTATATAGACTTCCTTGGTTTTACGGATCTCCGGCATTGCCAGGTCCACCGCAAAGAGGGTTTCCCGCTTTTTATACCCCTCGGATTCCCCGGAGTTAAGGTACTTTGGACCTTCCCCTGAAAGAATACGCCCCCCAAAGGCTACGGTTCTGCCCTGGCGATCCGTTATGGGAAATATAATCCGGTCCGCGAAAAAGGCGCTCCGGTTGTTGTTCTTTGAAAACAGCCCGGAAGAAGCGAGAAACTCCCCGGAGTAACCTTTCCCGGATAAAAATTTATAAAGCCAACCCCTGTCCGCGGGGGCATAACCTAGGCGGAAGCGGTCTATCATCTCCTG
>JAITES010000248.1 GCA_031281925.1 Treponema sp.
GCGCCCTGAGATGGCTTATACAAAAACAGGGAGCCCTTATCGGAAACGAACTGACTATTGTTTCATGGTGCGCAACTTCCCGGGTTGTCCCGCTGCGGCTGGGAAGTTCCGAAGAACTCTGGCCCAGCGATGAGACGGATCGGGAAGAGCTGCCGTATTCAACGCTGGAAGGTTCCGCCAAGGCCATTAAAAGCCGTCTTTTGGGGTACTACGGCAAGATTTCCGACGGCGACAAAATACTGATACTGGGCTTGAAAGCCGGGACGCCGGGACGTATGTCCATACAGCTCTACCGGGAATTCACCAAATCTGATTTCTATTCCGCCCAGGAACACTGGCATACAAATCTCGCGTGGTTCCACTCATACTGGAAAGCGAAAGAAAGGAGAGTCACCGTTTCCGCGCCCCCGCCGGTGGAAATCGCGAAAACCGCCTATGGCGGCCACGCGAACAACGATATGATAGCTTCCGTGGTGCAACGGCTTCTGCCCTGTATTATTGATAAAGCGCCAATCCCTCTTGATATTGAACGGCTGTGTTTCAACAGGGCCTTGCGGCCGCAGATACTTGACAGAAGCGAAAAGGAAAGGACACTGGAAACCGCCTGTGCGGTAATTAAATACAATCTATACACCCGGAATGGGAAGGAGTACAAGGTGGGATTGGAAGAAGATAGAAGGGATCGGGACTACCTTTTCGGCAGGCTCCTGGCTACGGCCGACAGGATAGAGGCGCGGGCTCTCTACAGCCGGAGGGAAGAACGGGAAACCAACGCGGCCAGGTATATGCAACAGTTTGCCAAGTATCCGTGTTCAACATGGAAACTGCTCTATGTTGAGAAACTTCGTCCGTATATTTCCCGGCTGAATAAAAAAAGCAGGGACTGGTACGAGTCGCTTATACAGGAAATAACCGGCCTGTTTGATCATGATGATTTTGTTTCCGATGAAGCCTTGTCGGGAGAATTTTTGCTTGGGTATCACTGCCAGCAAAGAGACTTCTGGGATGGCATCGCTAAATTAAAGGCTGCGAAACAGCCTGAACCCGTTACTAATAATGAGGAGGATAATTGAAATGGCGGCGCTGGAGAAAAAGATCGATTTTGCACTGGTATTCACGGTAAAAAACGCAAACCCCAATGGGGATCCTTTAAGCGGAAACATGCCCCGGATAACTCTGGACGGAACAGGTGAACTTTCCGATGTCTGCCTGAAACGGAAAATCCGCGATCGTCTGCAGGAGGCGGGTGAACACATTTTTGTTCAATCCGACGACAACCGGGCCGATGACTACAAAACCCTCAAGGATCGGGCCGACAGTGTGTTGAAGGACGTGATGAAAGACGGGAAACAGTTGTATGAAAAGGCCTGCAAGACCTGGATTGACGTGCGCGCCTTTGGCCAGCTTTTTGCCTACAAGGGAGAAAAAGGAGAAGGAAAAGGATCCGGCGTGTCCCTGGGAATTCGCGGGCCGGTTACCATTCAGTCAGCCTTCAGCAAAGATCCCATAAATATTACGAGCATTCAGATTACCAAAAGTGTCAGCGGTGAAGGGGGCGGCGAAAAAAAAGCCTCCGATACGATGGGGATGAAGCACCGGGTTGATTTTGGGTTATACGTAACCTGCGGCAGTATAAACCCACAGCTTGCAGAACGAACAAAGTTTTCCTACGATGATGCCCAGAAGATCAAACAGGCGCTTCTGCATATCTTTGACAATGACGCGTCCTCCGCCCGTCCTGAAGGCAGCATGGAAGTTGTATACCTTTACTGGTGGGAACACTCAAGCAAGTCAGGGCAGTATTCCTCCGCCAAGGTACACCGGAGCCTGGGGATTACGCCGAAAGACAAAACGGCAAAACCCCGGTCGATAGATGATTACGAGATTAAGCTTGAGCCGCTTGAGGGCCTTGAGCCTGAAATACTGACGCGCTAAAATTATTCCGGCGAATTCCGGTTCAGGAATAAGCGCCCGGTATTTTTCAACTGATCATGGAGCCCGGCTGATGTTCGATGAAGAGAATCTGATCCCCATTTCCGCTTTGCAGCATGTTTTGTTCTGCGAGCGGCAGTATGCGCTTATCCACCTGGAGCAGCTATGGGAGGAGAATTTCTTTACCGCGGAAGGCCGGGTTCTGCATGAGCGGGTCGACACGGAACATCATGAGTCCCGGAAAAACTTCAGGCAGGAATACGGTATGGCGCTGCGTTCCCTGTCCCTGGGCCTCATCGGGAAATGCGATCTTGTGGAATTGTGGTACTCCGAAGACGATGTGGTTAAAAGGATATCTCCGGTAGAGTTCAAGCGGGGAAAGGAAAAGGCGGACGATGTAGACCGGGTACAACTCTGCGCCCAGGCAATCTGTCTGGAAGAGATGTTTAGCATACCTGTTGAGGGGGGACAGATCTATTACCTTCAGGAACACCGCAGAACCAATGAGGCTTTTAACGAGGAGCTTCGGAGTCATACCAGGGCGGCTATTGAACGGGCGCGGGCCTTGTGGGAATCCGGAAAAACGCCGGCCGCGGAATATGAAAAAAACAAATGCGATCGATGTTCTATAGTGGATATCTGTATGCCAAAAAACACCGGCAAAGGGAGCAAAAATGTCGAACGCTTTATACAGAATCAATTGCGTATCATAAGAGCCGCCTGTATGACGGACAGGGAACAAGTTAATGAGGTCTCAGAATGAGGAAACTGCTCAACACCCTCTATGTAAGCACCCAGGGAACTTACCTTCACCAGGAAGGAGAAACCGTGGTGGTGGAAAAGGAAAAGCAGAAACTATTACAGCTTCCGCTCCATACGATTGGCGGCATTGTATGTTTTGGCAACGTCTTGTGTTCGCCCTTTCTGCTCGGCTTTTGCGCGGAGCGGGACGTGGCGGTTTCTTTTCTGAGCGGGCACGGGCGCTTCCTGGCATCGGTACAGGGGCCGGTGAGGGGAAATGTTCTTTTACGGAGACAGCAATACCGGATGGCCGATGATGACGGGGCAACCAGGAAGATCGCCTCCCAGGTGGTGAGCGGAAAGCTGGCAAACTGCCGCGTCGTAATCAACCGGACCATCAGGGATCA
>JAITES010000249.1 GCA_031281925.1 Treponema sp.
CCGGTCAGTTTCCTGAAACATGGCCCAGACCTTCTCAAAGGTCAGCCCCATCTCCGGTTCGCGTATGGTTTCTTTAGGCATAAGAAGAATATACTTTATAGTTGTATAGTTGTCAAGACAGATTGAGGATGGCCTTCACCACTCCGGGGTATGGATCCGGGAACCCGCCCACCGGTTCACGGGGGAGCATACAATGAAGAATCCAGGAGCTTGTTCACGGGTTCTTCATTAGGTGTTTTTCTGCCGATAAATTCTGTAGAGATGCCGAAATTACCCTCCAAACGGGGGCTCGGGAAAAAGAGCCGTTCCGGGAGTAAATCGAAACGCAAAAGAAAACTCACCAGGGCCGATGCCGTCCGCGCAATAGCTGTAGCCGGGAGCGTCATCATCCTTTCCGCGCTGATTTCCCTGTTTTTCAGCTTTGGCCGGGATCGGGATAGAGTGGAGAAAGAAACAGTCATAACCGAAGTAGTTCCTCCTGAGTCTGGTCCGCCGGAAACCGGGCCTGTACGTCCGGCAGTCCCAGAAGTCTCCCTCCCTGAACCGGTAAAGCCGCCTCCGGTTCCCGCGGAGGAACGAAAGGCTGAAGATTCCCCTCCGGCAAAACCCGGCGTCCCTGAGCCTGCAGGTCCCGGGATTCCGGAAGCCGGGCCTGCTTCCCCCGGGGCTGTAAAAGCGAAGCCTGAGGAAACCAGCCCTGTTTCTCCCGGGCCTCAAGTTTCAAAGCCTGCGGCCTCAAGTCCCCCGAAAAGTACGCCGCAGAATACGGAAAGCGGCCGGCAGGCTCCTGCGGCAAGGCCCGAAATCCCTCCCAAGGGCCGGGGAACCGTGGTTTTTGTTATTGACGATGCGGGGAACAATCTCCGGGAACTGGAGCCCTTTCTCAGGTATCCGGGTCCCCTTACCATTGCCGTGCTTCCCGGTTTGCCACATTCCGCAGAGGCGGCCGGTATGATCCGCAAAGCGGGAAAGGAGGTTTTTCTCCATCAGCCGATGGAGGCTCTCGGCGGGCAGAATCCCGGGCCCGGAGCCCTCTATACGGGTATGGGGCCTGGGGACATACGTGCGGTGATAGAGACCAACATTGCCGGAATAGGCCCCATTGCGGGTATGAATAACCACCAGGGTTCCAGGATCACCGAAGATGAGGCCATGATGGAAACCGTACTTGCCCTCTGCCGGGAACAGGGGATATATTTTCTTGATTCAAGAACGACTGCCGCTACTGCAGTGCCCAGTACGGCGCGGCGGCTGGGTATTACCATCGGGGAACGGGATATTTTTATCGATAACGAGCAGGACAGGGCGTCAATGATTCATTATATAGAAGAGGGTCTTAAAAAGGCGGTGCAGAAGGGCTCGGCGGTGATGATAGGCCATACCTGGTCTCCCGCGCTGGCTCCGGTTTTGACGGAGCTTTACCCCCGGCTCCTTGAGCAGGGTTACAGTTTTTCTACCGCCTCCGCCCTCATTCGGAGCAAAAAATGAAAGTCCTGGGTATAGAGTCCTCTTGTGATGAATGTGCCGCCGCGGTGGTGGAAGACGGCCGCCGTATTCTCTCCAATGTGGTGGCTACACAGATTCCTTTTCATGCGGAATACAACGGAGTGGTTCCGGAAATTGCCAGCCGCAAACATACGGAGTGGATCTATGCCGTGGCAAAAGAGGCCCTTGACCGCGCCGGCATCGGAGTTGAATCCATAGGGGGAGTAGCCGCCACCGCCCATCCGGGGCTCCTTGGTTCCCTCCTCGTGGGTCTTAGCTTTGCCAAGGCCTTTGCCTGGGCCCGCGATCTTCCCTTTATTGCCGTTGACCACATGCTGGCCCACCTCTACGCTTCCCGCCTTGAATTGCCGGGGGACGACGGCGGAGCTTTGGCCTCCGGTGTCCGGCCCGAGTATCCCTTCCTGGGCCTTCTGGTTTCAGGCGGACATTCGATAATCTGCCGTGTTGATGATTTTGATAACATTACTGTTTTGGGGGCCAGCATTGACGACGCGGTTGGAGAAGCCTTTGACAAGGTGGCAAAGTATTACGGCTTTGGTTATCCGGGCGGCGCGGCCATAGACAGGCTGGCAAAACAGGGGGATGAAGGGGCCTTTAAATTTCCCATGCCCAAAATGGGAACACACAACCGGGCCTGCCGGGGCGAAGGTTCCCCTCTTAAAAACGGGGACAGTTCACCGGGCCTGCGGCGGGAACATCACCGTTACGATGTGTCTTATTCGGGCCTCAAGACCGCAGTGATAAACCAGCTTGAACAGTTCCGGGTAAAGGCGGCTCCCGCTGAAAGCGGCGTCGTACAGCCATGTTCCGGCCCGTTGCGCCTTGCCGGAGGGCAATGCCCGCTGCCCGGAGAACATGCGGATATTGCCGCCTCTTTCCAGAAGACCGCTGTGGAGATACTGCTCCGGGCCCTCTTCAATGCCGTGGAAGACACAGGCCTTCATACCATCGTTGCAGGCGGAGGGGTTGCGGCCAATTCCCTGCTCCGCGCCCGGCTTGCCGAAAGAAAGGATCTTGTTTGCGTCTTCCCTCCCCCGGAACTTTGCGGGGATAACGGCGCCATGATCGCAGGCCTGGGCTATCGGTACCTGTCGCGGGGGGAAAGGTCGCCTCTCAATGTTACCGCATCCGCACGGGTTGCCGGTTTCAGGAAGATATAGATTCCGGATACATAGCCCGGAGTCCTTCATCCCCTTCGAAAAGGCTTTCAAGGCAGCGGGAGTTGCTTTGTATTTCAGAGTACACTATAGTTAAATACAGAAAATATATTTGACAAGGAGAACCTATCGTGAAAATATCCGGAATAGTAAGTATTTTCATTATTTTATTTTTTGTTGCTGCTTTCGTTGCCTGCGGCAGCGCTCCGGCCCCGGCTCCTGCCTCTCCGCCGGCTGAAGAGGCTCCACCGCCTCCGCCGCCACCTCCTCCCCCCCCACCGCCCACAGACGGCTCCATTTCCCTGAGCGCTTCTTTTGAGCCTGCACTTTTCAGCCCCGACGGCGATGGGGAGAACGATCAGCTCAGCATCCTGCTCAGTGTCAGTGGAGGCCAGGCAGCCTCATGGACTTTCGACATTCTGCAGCCTGAAGTTTCGGGCAGTACGGCGGTGTTTAAGCATTTCGGGGGCGACGGCGCTCCTCCGGCCCGACAGAATTGGGACGGCCGTTCCGATAAGCAGGAACTGGTTCAGTCTGCCACCGATTATCCATACATCTTTACCGTTACCGAAGCGGGGGGAAAGGTCAGCGAGCCTGTTACCGGAAAGATCGAGGTTGATGTTCTGGTAACAAGGACGAGGGACGGGCGTTTGCAGATCCAGGTGCCCAGCATCATTTTCAGGTCAAATGCGGCGGATTTTGAGAATCTCCCTGCCAGTACGATCAGGAACAATGAGCGGGTTGGGCTGCGTATTGCCACCATTCTGAACAAATTCCCCGATTACAAGGTACAGGTGGAAGGCCATGCCAATCCGGTAAGCGCCCCCGGTACCGCGGCCAGGACGGCTGAGGAAGAAAGGGAAAACGCAAGCGGAGCGGTGAGCGAACAGCGGGCGCAGCTCATTTCCAGAATGCTTGTAGCCGCCGGTGTTGACGGTAGCCGTCTTTCCGCAATAGGCAAGGGCATCAGCAGCCCCGTGGTTAACTATGATGACAGGGACAACTGGTGGCAGAACCGCCGTGTAGAATTCTATCTGCAAAAATAAGCCTGGGGCTGTTCCAAAAACTTCAGTTTTTGGAACAAGCTCATCCGACTGTAAAACAAGGCCTCCGGCAAACGGAGGCCTTTATTCGATTGGGTTTTGAAACCGACGTATTCCCTGTCAGACTTTTTTTGTTACAAAATCGCTTTTCAGGCAGCGGGCGCAGATTTTAAGGGTAACCGTGGTTCCCCCGATTTCAGTCTTTATCTTGACGAGGTTAGGTTTCCAGGTGCGGCGGCGGTGGTTCTTGGCATGGCTTACCGTGTTTCCGCTAACCGTGTGTTTGCCGCAAATATCGCAAGTCCTTGACATAACAATCCTTCCTTACAAAGCCCCAAAAGGGCGAAAATTCGGTAGAGAAATCATATACTATAGAATCCGGGGAAAAGTGTCAAGACAACGATTGACCTGACGCAGGGGCCTTATTTCAAAAGATTTGTCCATACCCGCAGTTGGCGGGTTGCCCAGTGCACGATGAAGAGCTTGAGGCGGTTATGGGAACTGAGTTCGTCATCCAGAACCGCTTCGGAAAGCACCACCCGTGTTACCGTTGCCGCCAGCTGATCGGGGAGATCGAGAATCCAGCGGTAGAAAAGGCGTCCGTTTCCGTCCCGTACAAAGGTGGAAGCCGCAGCCTGAATACCCTTTGCCGCGTGAGAAAGGGCCGCCAGTTCCGCCTTCTTCTTGCCCCGGCTTGAACGGCCCAGGTTGGTATTGTAATACTCGAAAGCCGATTCGGCCTCGTCCATGGCAAGTGTGGCGGTCTGGCTTTCATCCTCCCGGAAACGGACAAGGAGTTTGTAGAACTGGTTCTGGGTGTCAAGAATGGCTGCCATTGCCAGGGAAACCTCATCCCGCAGGTAGGGGGGAGGGTCGGCCGCCTTGAGAATATCCAGCAGCACGGAAAGTGAATTGGGTGAACGATAGATACCGAAGGCCTCCACCCCCATGATCTTGAGCCGGGGGTTCTCTGTTTTGAGAATGATATTCTCGATCTGCGGGCGGAAGGCTTCATCCTCAAGCCGGGCAAGGGCAATGATCGCTTCCCCGGCGAGCATGTAATCGGTGGAAAGAGCCAGTTCCCGAAGCAGCGGAATGGCCGAATAGACACGGTGGTTTCCCAGAATCCGGGCGGAAATATAGGCTGTGGTGTAAGGACTGTTTACCAGATCGGCAATCAGGGCCTTTACCGCATCTTCATTCAAACGTTTGAGCTTCTCCATGGCTCTGAAAGCCTCAAGACGTATGGCAAGGCGTGGAGATTCAGCCCTCTCCAGGAGTCCCTTGATGGAAAGCTGGGAAGGGGTTTCGTGCAGGGCGCCCAGTAGAGCCGCTTCTTCATCGGAATTACTGGTCCTGTTGAGCTTGTCCAAAAGGGATATGGCCCGCAGGTCGCGGTAGGAGAACATCACTTCCAGGGCGCCCTTGAAGGGCAGGGCACCCAGCGGGGTAAGTTTCCGGGTGAGGAAGAGGGCAAATCCTGTAAGAAGAATCAGGATGACATAAAAAACCTTGAAGGCCATAAACTGGGAAAGTCCGGCTCCGGTCATGGCGTCAAGAAACAGGCCGCCCAGAAAGGAGCCGCTGGCGCCGGAGATTCCGAAGATGAGGAAGTAGAGAATCCCCATATCCATCATCAGTTCCGAAGGCACCAGTGCCAAAAAGTAGGTTTGCGCAATTCCTTCCGCGCCGAGGAAGCCGAAGTTCATCATAAAAAAGAGGAAGGTAAGAAAGAGGATTACGCCGGTAATGTTATCCAGCTGAGTGCGGGGAAAGAACACGATGGGAAACATACTCACAAGGCCCAGGATTATCGTAATGATGAAGATCGGCTTGGCGCCGACGCGGTCTACAAAGAATTTGATGAGCAGCCCTATCATCAGGGTTCCCAGCCCTCCGAAAACGGTATAGAGGGACACCATGCCGTCGTTCTGGTTAAAGACCTCACGGGAATACACCATGATAAAAGCCCTGGAAACCCCGGATACCATTGCTATAATGAAGAGAATCAGCACAAACTGCTTTAGTTCCGGTTTTGCCATTGCCTCTTTGAAGATAACGGCAAATTTTACTTTTTTGCCGCCTTCATCCGAGGGCGGTTCGGGAACTTTCCGCATCAGTACGCCCGAAGCGATGCCGGTAGCAATGCCCCCCGCCATGATGATGGAATAGAGGAAGAGAGGGGGCTCCCTGCCCAGGAGTATGGCTACCACAAATCCCGACATCATCCCCACCGCGCTGTTGATGATCTGGATCTGGGTCATGTAGCTGCCCCGGTCAGGGCCGGTAGCCATGAGGCTCAGGATGGGGTTGTTGCCGATCATCCCAATGCCCCGGATGATATGAAAGAGGGCAACCCCCAGAAGGAGCAGTCCCAGAGCCAGATCCCGGTGGCCTGCCATAGCGGCAAAGGGGGCGAACACCACCGGCAGCATGCAAAGCGCCCGCCATGTCCAGGCAAAGCTGAAGATTCCGATGATGGAAAAACGCCTGGCAAGAAGTTTCCCTACGGGAAGGAAGAAGAAGGATACATAGAGAACCGCATTCAAAAGGCCGATGTAGGTGGACGAAGCCTTCATCCTCATGGCAAAAAGAGTGACGATACTCCCTACAAGGAAATTCCAGGAAAGGGAGTTGAAAACATTAAACAGATTATAAACGCTCCGTGCCTTGCTCAGGCGGTAAGGTGAAAGATTTGTCTGCAGCATACTACTTTCATAGTATCCATTCGTTTTTTTTTTGCAATAGTAAGGCCGAATCCGCGTTTCATTGAAGCAATTCCCATGCGGCCGCCATATACATATATGGAGGCAAATCATGAAATTCCTGATACTCTGCATTGCGGTTCTTGGTATGTATGCGCTAAGCATATATGTATCCTGCAGTTCCCTTTCCGGCTCTGTCCCCCGGACGCGGCCTAAATCTTCCTCATACAATCTTATGCATGACGGTGTATACGAAGGAGAAGCCGAAGGCTGGCGGGGAACGGTACGGGTGAAGATCCGTGTCGAAGACGGAGAAATTGTCGAAATTGCCATTCTTGACCATCAGGATGATCCCTATGTGGGAGGCGCAGCCATGGAGGAACTTCTCGATATGGCGCTTCAATACGGTATTACAGATCTGGATGCCGTTTCCGGGGCCACCGAATCCAGCGCCGCCTTTCTGGAAGCCCTTGAAGCCGCCCTTGAGGAGTCCGCAGCCGCTCTTCCTGAGGCCGGTGAATAGGGTGGGCTTGTTCCAATTAGAACGGCCTCGTGTTATAATGGGTATATGAACGATTGTATCTTTTGCAAGATTATACAAGGTGAGATACCCAGCAGGAAGATCTACGAAGATGATGATATGCTGGCATTCCATGACATCGGCCCACAGGCGCCGGTTCATTTCCTGCTTATTCCCAAAAGGCATATCACAAGCATTATGGAAACCGGGGACGAGGATGCCCTTCTTATCGGCCGTCTCCTGGTAAAGGCTCAGGAACTGGCCAAAGAATCAGGCTGCGGAGAAAAAGGCGCCCGCTTTGTTATCAACTGCAAGGAAGACGGGGGTCAGACCGTAGACCATCTCCATATCCACGTGCTCGGCGGACGCCCTCTGGCATGGCCTCCGGGCTGAGTTTTTCATGAAGAAAAACGGCTATCTCTTTGCCTGCTCATTCATATTTTCCCTTAGTCTGTCCATACTGGGTTTTTCCCTTATATACCTTTTAACGGATCGCCTTGGTTTTAGTCCTGCCAAAGTCGGCACATATATTGCCCTGGGTTCGCTCTGTTACTTTCTCTGCTGCAATATCTATCAGCATTTCTGTACACATCTAATGCCCCAGACGATAATACCTACCGCCATCTCGATCTGTCTTTTGGCATCGATCCTTCTGGCGCTGGTCAGAAACCCTCTCATTGTAGGTATTGCCTACTGCATAATCCAGGGAAGTTCCGGTTTTTTCTGGCCGCCTGTCATGGCGTGGTTCACCCAGGGCCTTAACGAAGAGGAACTTAACCGGGATATCAGCCGTTTTAATCTCTGCTGGATGGGCGGGGGTCTCCTGGGGCCCCTGGTGGGAGGCGTCCTCTACCACGCCAATAGCATTCTTAACTTTTTGGCAATCTATGCATGCCTCGTACTGGTACTTTACCTGCTCTGGCGTCTCTCTGCCCGGCATGGAGAATCAGCTGATTCCGGCGCCCTTGTTGCGGGAACAGGGGTTGAAATTCCCCATGCTCCGGTTGAAACCGGCGCAAGCCTTAAAGCCGCTTCCGTTGAGGCGGAAAGACTGGAGAGCCGCCGGGAACTGCTGCGGGAACGGAGTCTTAAGCTTTTTAAGTACCGGGGCTGGATGAGCGCCTTCTGCGGCAATGCCTTTTCGGGGATACTGGCGAATATTTTCCCCCTGTATATACGGGATGTACTGGGTTATACGGAGGGAACCGCAGGAATGCTGCTTCTCTTCCGCGGCATCGCCGCCCTGATAGGGTTTGCCGTTTTTGCGCGGCTTAAATTTTGGCATTTTAACCGGAAATGGTTTGTCCTTATCCACAGTATCGTTGCGGCTCTGGCATTGCTGTTTGTTTTTTCCGGGAAAAATATTTTTATGTATTTTATAGTCATTTTTATAAACGGGTTCTTTTATGCGGGCTGCTACAATAACAGCATCTTTCATTCCAGCGCGGAAAAGAAGAATGTCAAGGCGAATCTGGCCCTGCATGAAATATTTCTTTCCGTGGGCAGTATGTCGGGAGCCTTCGGGGGAGGGCTCTGTTATCAGCGTTTCGGCATGGGCGGAACTTTTTTTGCCCTGAGCCTCATCCTTTTTGCGATTGTTGCAATCAATATTATTCTGAACCGTCTGGAAAATCAGACTATTTAACGGAGGTTTTATGAAAACTGTAAATGTACTGTTGTTGGGAGCGGGTAACCGCGGCATGTATGCCTACGGCGCCTATGCAAAGATGAATCCGGCCATGATGCGGATAGCCGCGGTTGCGGAGATCGATCCTGAAAAACGCCGCAAAATGCAGAAACAACATCACATCACCGATGCCCTGGCCTTTGAAACCTGGAGGGATGCCTTTGATAAATTTCCCGATGTGGATGCCGTTATCATTGCTACCCAGGACAAAATGCATGTCGAACCGCTTGTCATGGCCATGGAAAAAAAGAAGCATATTATCTGTGAAAAGCCCATTGTGTCCCTGCCCGAAGAGATCGGCATTATTGAAAAAGCGGCAGAGGGTTTCAACGGGGTGTTCATGACCGGTTATGTATTGCAGTACGCCCCCTTCTTTTCCCGGATAAAGTCCCTTATTGAAGAAGGCCGGATCGGGAGACTTATCGGCATCGATCTTGTCGAAAATGTAGGCCATATACACATGTCCCACAGTTTTGTCCGCGGCAATTGGCGCAACAAGAATGAATCATCCTGCATGATTCTTGCAAAAAGCTGTCATGATATGGATATGCTTGCATGGCTTTCCGGTTCCGCCTGCGCCTCACTGAGTTCCGCCGGGAAGCTCAACTACTTCAAGGAGGAAAATGCGCCCGAGGGAGCGCCCCCGCGATGCCTTGACGGCTGTCCGTACATGGGAGAGTGTCCCTACCATGTATCAAAGATATATCTTACCAATAATACAGGCTGGCCTACCAATGTTATTACTACCGATCTTTCAATGGAAGGCCGGATGAAGGCGCTGAACGAAGGCCCTTACGGCCGCTGTGTGTTCCACTGCGATAACGATGTAGTGGATCATCAAACAGTATTACTGCACTTTGTCAATGGAGTCGAAGCCTCATTTACCATGTCGGGCTTTACCATGGAAACCCACCGCAGTATCACCGTCTTTGGCACCGAGGCGGAAATTACAGGCGACATGGAAGAAAACAGGATAACCGTCAAGGACTTTTCTTCCCGTAACTATGAAGTAATTACCGTGGCCGAACCTGCGGGCGGGCACTCGGGAGGGGATATAGGCCTCTGTACGGATTTTGTGAGGAAGATACAGGAAGGCGAAAGCGGCGGCCTTGCCTCGGTTAAGCAGTGTCTTGAAAGCCACTATATGGCCTTTGCCGCGGAAGAATCCCGGCTCAGGGGAGCGGCGACCCTAAAAATGGAGGAATTCAAGGCCGCCCTGTAGAGGGCCGGGAGCCGTGCAAATATGCCAACGGGTCATGTTATTTGCGCAGTCCTTAGCAGATGATCACCTCAATGCCTAGGTCGTTGAGACTTTTTACATAACCGGGATCTACCCCGTCATCGGTAATGAGGTAGTTGATCTTCTTTTGACAGTTGAGGGAAGCAAAGTATATTTTCTCCAGCTTGCTTGAGTCCGCCAGAAGGAAGATGGTGTGGGCGGAGTTTATCATTGCCTGTTTCAGGGGGAGATCCGAAATACCCGGATATGTAAGGCCGGCGGTTAAGGAGAAGCCTCCTGTGGCAAGAAACAGCTTTTCCGCATATATGTCCTTGAACATTACCGCCGCTTTTTCCCCGGTTACCGAAAGAGTAGGGGCCTTGAGTTCTCCTCCGGCAAGGATGATATGGTTTGTAGGCTCCGCCCCAAGGATCAGCGTGATGTTGATGGCCGTGGTGATGATATTGAGACTTTTTCTGTCCATCAGGCACTTTGCCAATTCGGTAAGCGTCGAGCCCGAATCCAGGATGATACTGTCTCCGGATTTGATAAATTCCGCGGCCTTTGCTCCGATCCGCTGTTTCTCCTCCATGAATTCAGTGTGCTCAAGCTTCATCTTGTCGGTAAAAGAGGCATAGCCGGTTATAAAGGCCCCTCCATGCTGCCGGGTTATCGAATGGGTTTTTTCCAGAGTTTCCAGATCCTGCCGGATGGTAGGTTCGGAGACATGGAATAGGGCGCTGAGTTCCTGGACTCTGCAACTGCCGTTTTCCCGGAGCAATTCCAATATTTTTTCCCTGCGCTGTTCCTGAAACATGGTTTTTCCTTTCCAAAATAATACCATTTTTTTGGGGGGGAAGTGCAAGAGTGATGATGAAGGTTTTGTCACTTCTTCAGAAAAATCCTTATTTCTCCGGATATTCCTTCGGCGTCAAGGCCGAAGAACCGTTTGTTACAGGACGCGGCTGCGTTTTTGGTATAGATCCCTTCGGGTATCCCCAGCCGTTTCAGCCGGGCCCCAAGGCCGTTTTCCGCTATCATTTCGGCAACAAGACTGCCGCAGCCGCCGTGGCTTGAATGCTGCTCCACCGTAATAACCCGTCCCGTTTTGCGTATCGACTCAAGCAGCGCTCCGCCGTCCAGGGGGCGTATTGAATTTAGGGAAAATATGTCCATGGAACAAAAAGATTTGACGGAAACGGCAGCCTCCAGAACATCGTGCACCGCCGAACCCAGGGCGATGACAGTCAGATCCTTCCCCCCGGCAAATTGAACAGGTTTTCCGGGACCGAAACGATAATCCTCAGAGGTAATGACAGGGAAGCTCCCCGAATTGAGACTCATATACACCGGGCCCCGGCGGGAAGCCGCATATTCGGTAATTTGGGCGCAGTCCCTGCCGTCGCAGGGCACGAATATTTCGATAGAGGGGTAACCCCGCATCACACTGATGTCGTTTACCTCGTGGTGAGTAATGCCGTCCAGACCGTAACTGAAGCCTGAATGCATACCGTTGAGTTTGATGTTTGAGCATGAATAGGCCGCGTCAATCTTGATCTGCTCGGCGGAACGGGATATGAGGAAGGGAGCGGCATTCCCGGTAAAGGGAATGAATCCCGCGTTGGCAAGCCCCGCCGCGATGCCGACAAGATTCTGTTCGGCAATACCCACATTCACCACCCTGTCGGGAAAACGCTCCATATAGGGCTTTACCTTGCTGGTGCTGACCGAATCGCTTACCACGTAGATCGTATTCATACCCTGTTCGGTCAGGGAGATAAGGGTTTCAATCTGTTTTTCCCGGAGATCGGCCTTGTCCATTATTCCAATTCCTTTAGCGCCCGTTCACATTCTTCTCCGGTGGGGATACGGTGATGCCACTCGCAGATGTTTTCCATAAAAGATACCCCCTTGCCCTTAACCGTTTTTGCGATGATTGCATGGGGAATTTCCCCCCTGTAGTTGAGATTTTCAAGCGTTCCGGCGACTTTTTCGCTGTTATTCCCTTCTATTGTTTTCACGTCAAAGCCGAAGGAGAGGAGTTTTGCTTCCAGCGGTTCTATCCCCATGGTTTCCTTAACACTGCTCACCAGTTGAAGGCCGTTATTGTCTATGATCCAGACGAGATTACCCAGCCTGAAATGCGCCGCAGCCATGGCCGCTTCCCAGTTGGAACCTTCCTGCAGTTCCCCATCCCCGGTAAGGACAAAAACCCGGTAAGAAGCCCCGCTTTTTTTTGCCCCCAGCGCCATGCCGGCAGCTATGGAAAACCCATGCCCCAGGGCTCCCGTATTGACTTCTATCCCCGGAACCTTGTTGGTAGGATGTATGGTGAGAGGGTTCCCCTCTTCCAGATAGTGATCCAGAAGTTCAGGATCAAAAAAACCTGCTGCGGCCAGCGTACAATAGAGACCCTCGGACGCATGGCCCTTGCTCAGGACAAAACGATCCCTTGAAGGATCCGCGGCCCTTTGGGGTGAAATGTTGAGAACACGGAAATAGAGGGCCGTAAGTATATCAATTTCCGATAAACTGGCCCCAGCATGCCCGCCCCTGGCCCCAGCAATCATCTTTATTACCATGCGCCGTATTTCCCGGGCTCTGTCTTCTAACGTATTCATTTTGCCTCGTTTTTTGGTTACTTTCGAATAATATAGCATAACTGAAAATAAAACGCAAGTATCAAAAACAATCTGTTTTTTTCATCTTTTTTTGTTGACGTATTGTTTTCGTTATGGTATGATAATCCATAATTTTAAGTGTATT
>JAITES010000265.1 GCA_031281925.1 Treponema sp.
GAGTCTTCGTTGATAAGAATGGGCAGATCCCCCTCAAGAACGATGCCCATATCCGCTATCGCCGCGGCCGCCCTGCTGAACTGGGCATCCAGGGCTTCCTGTATCCAGACCCAGAAGAGGTGCTCTTCCTTCAGCTTTTCGTCCTTCCAGAGACCTTCAACGATCTCCCGGTTTACGTTTCTGTGGCTGCGCCATTCCTGATAGCTTTTTTCTTCGTTGGCATCCTTGAGCCTGCGGTAAACCGCATACTCCTTTACCCAGGAATTCTTTTCGATCCATTCAGTCAACTTGCCGCCTGGAGCGGTGTTTTTTAAAATATCATTCTTTGCCGCAGTAAAAATGTCCCGGAGAATCTTCATCTTTGCCCGGAAGATAGGTTCAAAGGGGAAACGGGTTTCTTTGCCGAATTTTTCTCCCATTTCGACAAGCCGTTTTTTCAAATCCTTCAATGCAGGCGCTTCTTCTATATCGCCGATACGGATGTAGACAGGATGGAGGGCAAAGGCGGAAATGGCAAAGTAGGGAGAACTTTCGGAACCGGTATCGTTTACCGGCAGAAGCTGGATAAGCCCCGCTCCCATTTTTTTGCAGAGCCCGGCAAATTCAACCAGATCGGGGAATTCTCCGATACCCAGACTTTCCTTACTCCGCAGGGCGCCGACAGGAATTACTACTCCAATTAAACGTTTATTTGTATCTGCTTGCTGAGCCATGGCCTTCTCCTTTTTTCTATGAGATAGCAGTTTATTATAGATTATAGTACGTATTTTTAACTGTTGAAAGAACCAATTTTATTTATTATAATAAATTTTGTTAGCCTATGAACAAAGTACTTAAAGAAAAAATTATGGAGGCTTTTGCATCCGTACTGCCTATCACCGCCATTGTCCTCATCGCCAGTGTGGTGCTGGTTCCCATGCCCGCCGGTACCATACTCATGTTTCTGGCAGGGGCCGCCCTCCTTATCATCGGGATGGGTTTCTTTACCCTTGGTGCGGATATGGCCATGATGCCCATGGGTGAAGGTATCGGCATTCAGCTTACCCGTTCCAGCAACCTTTTTTTAACCCTTTTGGTCAGTTTTATCATGGGGCTTGTTATCACCATGGCGGAGCCGGATCTCCAGGTACTGGCCAAACAGGTGCCTTCGGTACCCGATATGACTCTTATCGTTGCCGTGGCCTGCGGGGTCGGGCTCTTTCTCGTATTGGCTGTCCTCCGTATCCTCTTTAAAATCCGTCTTTCGGTGCTTCTTATCTTTTTTTATATTGTGGTTTTTTTTATAAGCTATTTTACCCCCAGCGGTTTTATACCCGTGGCCTTTGATTCCGGCGGAGTTACCACCGGTCCAATGACCGTCCCCTTTATCCTGGCAATGGGCGTAGGTGTTGCCTCAATCCGCAGCGACAAGCACTCCCAGGACGACAGTTTCGGCCTTGTGGCCCTCTGCAGTGTGGGGCCGATCATGGCGGTTCTTCTTCTGGGCACCTTTTTTAATCCCGAAGGGGTGGCGATAGAGAGCAATCAGGTTCCCCAGGTGAATACTTCCAGGGAGGTGGTGGAACATTTTGCCTTTCAGCTTCCCCGCTACACCAGAGAAACTTTTTTTGCCCTGGGCGCTGTCGTGCTCTTTTTTCTGATTTTTCAGATTGTTTCCCGCCGTTATAAGAGGCACCAGTTGGGCCGTATCGGTATCGGTTTTGTGTATACCTTTATCGGGCTGGTCGTCTTTATGACAGGGGTGAATGTGGGCTTTATCCCGGTGGGACAGCTTCTGGGTTCCATGATGGTCTCTTCGGAGTTTAAGTGGATTCTTGTTCCCCTGGGCGTTCTTATCGGGTATTACATTGTGGCCGCCGAGCCTGCCGTCCACGTGCTCAACAAGCAGGTTGAAGATATTACTTCGGGCGCCATACCCCAGAAGATGATGAAACGGGGCCTTTCCATCGGGATGAGTATTGCCCTGGGAATAACCATGGTACGCATTCTCACTGGGATTCCCCTCATGTACATCCTCATTCCCGGCTACACCTTTGCTCTTATCCTTACCTTCTTTGTGCCCCCCATGTTCACCGGTATTGCCTTTGACTCAGGCGGCGTATGTTCGGGTCCCATGACCAGTACCTTTCTGCTCCCTTTAGCCATGGGGGCCTGTGAAGGTTCCGGCGGAGACCTTATGACCGATGCCTTCGGCATCGTAGCGATGGTTGCCATGACGCCGCTTATCATAATTCAGCTTATGGGTATTCTCTATGTGTACCGTACCAAAAAGGCCGAGGCAATCAAGTTTGCCCAGCAGGCAGCCGCTATTGGGGAACTCAGTCCCGAAGAGGCAGGAACTGTCACGATATTTTCGGATTTGGAAGGTTCGGCAAGCCCGGACGAGGATTTTGAGGCCCAAATTGGTATACCATCGGCCAATGATATTCCTCAGGATGGCGAGGTAAAAACCAATGGCTAAGAAAAAAATGACCCCGCTGGAAGGCCTCTTTTCCCGCATCAACTCCGCTTTCTCCCGTAAGCCTGTTATCCCAAAGGATCCCGAGCCGTCAAAATCCCTTCCTCCGGATCTCCGTTTTGTGGTTTTTATTGTGGACTGGGGAAAGGCAAAAGTAGTCTCCGATGTCTGTGTAGAAGAGAAGGTACGGTTTCATTTTATCTGCAAGGGCCGGGGCACTGCCAGTTCCGATATTCTGGATCTTCTTGGTGTTGGTACAGGCGAAAAAGCGGTGGTTTTATGCCTTGAACAGGATATCCTGATACCTATTCTGCTCAAAGAAGTCAGACGGAAACTCGGGTTTCACAGTCCCGGGGCGGGGATCGCTTTTACCGTGCCCCTTTCCGCCATCAATAACCCCATTCTGGGAGTTTTCAAGGTAAGTATTTTGAAAAATGAAAAGATAAAAGCCGAATACGGTGCCGAAAAGAATCTTGAAAGGATTGGAAAAGGCGAACGGGGAGGTAATATGGCCGCAACAAAACCGGAAATCCACAACGATCTCATTGTCTCAATTATAAACCAGGGGTACAGCGACGAATTTATGACCGTAGCCAAGGAAGCCGGCGCTTCGGGTGGTACGGTATTGAGCGCCAGGGGCCTGGCTCATGAGGGGCCGGTCAAGTTTTTTGGTGTTTCGGTACAGGAGGAACGTGAAATAGTCCTCATGCTCAGCAGCCGGGAGAAAAAGGCCCCTATCATGCAGGCGGTCAGTAACGCATACGGCATTACCAGCAAGGCAGGCGGTATCATCTTCTCCCTTCCGGTAGACCGGGTAATGGGCCTGAGTTTTGAATGAAGCCGATAAGATGAGCGATGGCTTGTTTAACCCGGGTGGCTTGTTGTAAGCTTAAATAAGATGTGTATTATAGTCGGGTTATATGTATAATCCGTTTTTTTCATAAGGAGTTTACTCATGGAAGAGCGTAAGTATTTTTTTACATCGGAATCGGTGGGAGAAGGACATCCCGATAAGCTTTGCGATCAGGTTTCTGATGCTATTCTTGATGCGTGCATCAAGGATGATCCGGAAAGCCGGGTTGCCTGCGAGACATTTGCTTCCACTTCCCTGGTGCTGGTAGGCGGGGAGATTACCACAAAAACTTTTGTTGACTTTCAGGATGTGGTACGAAAGGTAGCGGAAGAAATAGGTTACACCGACCCCAGCTATGGTCTTGATTGTCATTCCATGGCGGTACTCGATATGATCCACAGTCAGTCTCCGGATATCAGTCAGGGTGTTTCCGGTACAGGTCTTGAGGAATATAAAGGCCAGCAGGGTGCAGGCGATCAGGGGATGATGTTCGGTTTTGCCTGCAACGAAACCGCGGAACTCATGCCGCTGCCCATCACCCTTGCCCACAAGATTCTTCTAAAGGCTACGGAACTGCGGAAACAGAAAATCATAAAGTGGCTGCGTCCCGATGCCAAAAGCCAGGTAACGGTGGAATACAAGGGCCATAAGCCCGTAAGGATCGATGCCGTGGTTGTCTCCCATCAGCATGATCCTGATGCCGGCTACAATGAGATTAAGTCCACGGTTATTGATGCAATCATCAAGCCGATTCTGGAACCTACCGGGCTGCTGGACAAAAATACCAAGTATTACATCAATCCCACAGGCCGTTTTGTAGTAGGGGGTCCCTTTGGCGATACGGGTCTTACAGGCCGTAAGATCATTGTAGATACTTACGGCGGAATGGGCCGTCACGGCGGCGGCGCCTTTAGCGGCAAAGATCCTACCAAGGTAGACCGTTCCGCCGCATACATGGCCCGCTATGTGGCAAAGAATATCGTTGCCGCAGGCCTCGCGGAACGCTGTGAAGTGGAACTGGCCTATGCCATCGGAGTGCCTTTCCCGGTCTCCGTCATGATTGATACCTTCGGCACCGGTAAAACGGCGGAAAACCGCATCGAAGAAGCGGTTCCCAGGGTTTTCGATCTTTCCCCCGCAGGAATCATCAAGGCCCTGGATCTCCGCAAGCCTATTTTCCGGAAAACCGCCAGCTACGGACATTTTGGACGTAGCGAATTCCCCTGGGAGAAAACCGACAAAACAGGGGAACTGCAGAAAGCGGTAAACTGAAAACAGCTCTGTTCCGTGAACCTTAGCCTGCTTCATGAGTCCATCCATGCCGCCGCGGAGATTACGTTCTCCCGTTCCGGCGGCCCCGGAGGGCAGAATGTCAACAAGGTGAATACCAAGGTAAGCTTGCGGCTCCGCCTCAACGATCTCATGGGGCTCAATGATGCGGAGAAGAGGCATGTACTGGAACAACTTGCCTCCAGGCTGGTTTACCGGGAAGATGGGGCGGAACTCCTTATAACCGCAAGCGAAGAACGCTCCCAGCGGGCCAATTTGGAACGCTCCTATGCGCGGGCGGAGGTTCTTATTGCCGCGGCGGCCCGGCTTCCCAAACAGCGGCGGCCCACCGCTGTTCCCCGGGCTGTCCGGGAAGAGAGGCTCAGAACAAAACGGCTCCGGGGCAGAAAGAAGGCCGAACGCCGCCCGGGTGGAGATGACGAGTAAAACGCCATTCAAATGCCCGGACCGGCTATGAGAGAAGCGTATGCTCTACCGCTATTTTAATTCCCAATAAAACAAGTACGATTCCGCCTGCCAGTTCGGCCTTCGATTTGAATTTGAGGCCGAATATATGGCCTATTTTTACCCCGCACATGGAAATGGCAAAGGTTGTCATGCCGGTTAATGATGCCGCCGTGATAATATGCACCTTAAAAAACGCAAAAGCTATCCCTATCGCCAGAGCATCAATGCTTGTAGCGACAGCCAGGGAGAGCATTTTGAAAACCTGAAAGGTATATTCCCGGATTTCCACAGTCCCGTCTTCTTTTTCAAAACTTTCTTTTATCAGTTTTCCCCCAAGGAAACCGAGAAGTGCAAGGGCAATCCAGTGGTCAAGGCCGGCTATTTTATCGGCAAAACCGATTCCCAAAAAATATCCAATTGTAGGCATGAGGGCCTGAAAGAATCCGAAGTACAGGCCCGGTATCACCAGTTCCTTTAGCCCCGCTCTTTGTACGGATAAACCGATGGAAATTGATACGGCAAAGGCATCTATGGACAATCCTACCGCAATCAGGATTATTTCCGGTAAAGACATGATGGCCTACTATGTTTCACGTGAAACAATTTAAGGGCGGCAGCGTGGTTATTCAAGGACGTAGATCATAACCGCTTCCCGGCCTTCGGCGGTTGTGGTGGACAGTTCCAGATTCCGGTCCCGGAGATTCCATTGAGACACATTCTGGAGGTAACTGAAATATTCAGCTTCATGGAGCTTTTCCGGAGATCGCAGGGGCGCCATAAGTGTTCCGGCGATAAGTCCGATTTTGATGGATCTGCCGGTTCCCAGTTCGTAGGGAGCGGAATAGCGATTGGGAGCGCCCCTGCCGCTGATCCTTTCGGCGTCGAAAGTAAGAGTAAAGATGTCCTCAAAGCCTTCTGCGATAAGTTTCTCCCGGTCAAAGGTAACGGATTCACCCTGGGGAATACGTATTTCCGTAAGCCTGAATTGTTTCCCGGTAACCTGATCCAGACTGAGAGCGGAAACCGGATCCTGCCGGGAAGCAGGTTCACCGGTACAGGCATTAAGCCAGAGGAGGACTGCAATTACCGGGAAAGAAAAAAGTACTTTTCCCGGGGTCATATAAAAGTTCATTTTCATACTTAAAAATAGCCTTTTTTTGTTTATTTCTCAAGGCTTTATGGAGAGAGGCTAAATAGTTCGCCCTGGTCTTCGGGTCCGGGTTCAGTTTCTTCATCTTCCCTGACGATCCTGTCTACGCCGATGACAAAGTCCGGACGGTCTATGCTGAGGATTTTGACTCCCTGGGCACTGCGTCCCATGACCCGGATCGACTTGCTCTTGAGTTTGATGGACTTACCCTGACTGGTGATGCACATGATTTCTTCGTTATCCAGGACATTGGCGCAGCCGACGATTTCGCCGGTTTTTTCGCTGACGGTATAGATTCGCTGTCCCCCGGTCGCCCGGCCATGGGAACTGAATTCGCCAAACTCAACCCGCTTGCCAAAGCCGTATTCGGTGACGATGAGCATTTTTTCCGATTTTTTTGGATCCTGTTCCTTGTCTACCCGGAGGAGGCCCGCAAGTTCATCGGTGTTGCCGATCTTCATGCCGCATACGCCGCGGGTGGAACGGCCCATGGGGCGAACCGTGTCCTCGTGGATGCGGAGGGCCTGGCCCCGGCGGGAGATGAGGACAACTTCATCGTTCCCCGAACTGAGGAGGGCGCTGACCAGCTTATCTCCTTCGTCAAGTTTTATGGCGATGATGCCTCTGATTTTTGCGTTGCTGAACTCGGAGGTTTTTACCTTTTTAACAACACCCCGGACAGTCCCCATGAAGAGGAACTGTTCATCGCTGAAATCCTTGAGGGACACGATGGTGGTTATATCTTCGTTGGGGCTTACCGTAAGCAGGGTCTTGATATGGCTCCCCTTTGCGGTACGTGTCCCCTCGGGCAGTTCATGAACCTTCATCCAGTAGGCTTTGCCTTCGCTTGTGATGAACATGATGTATTCGTGGGTAGAGGCAACGAAAAGCTGTTCGACAAAGTCGTCCTCCGAAAGCTTTGCAGCTGCCATGCCCTTGCCACCCCGGCCCTGGTTGCGATAGGCCGTAACCGGAACACGCTTTACATAGCCCAGTTTGGAGATGGTGATCATCATCTCTTCTTTTTTGATAAGGTCTTCTATGTTGATGTTTTCTACTTCGCCATTGACGATCTCGGTACGGCGCTTGTCGCCGTATTTTTCGCTGATGGCTCTGGTTTCATCCTTGATCAGGGACCTCAGTTTTTGTTCATCTTCAAGCAGGGATTTGTAGTAGGCGATCTGGACTTTGAGTTCTTCCAGTTCCTGTTTGAGTTTTTCAACTTCCAGGCTTGTGAGCCGCCCGAGGCGCATCTCCACAATGGCGTGGGCCTGCGCCTCCGAAAGGAGGAAACGTTCACGCAGACGGTTTTCCGCGTCGGCAATGTCCCGGCTCTTTTTGATGAGATCCACCACTTCGTCAATATTCGCCAGCGCGATAACCAGGCCTTCCAGGATATGGGCCCGTTCCTCGGCCTTGCGCAGTTCATAGCGGGTACGCCGGGTAACAACTTCGACACGATGTTCGATGAAGTAGTGGATAAGCTCCTTGAGGTTGAGACACTGAGGCTTGCCTCCCACCAGGGCAAGGTTGATGATGCCGATGGAAACCTGCAGCTGGGTACTTGAAAAGAGCTGGTTGAGGACAACCTTGAGGATGGCGCCTTTTTTTAGTTCGATGACCACCCGGATACCATCCCGGTCGGATTCGTCGTTGAAGCCGGCTATACCGTCTATTTCCTTTTCCCTCACCAGAACGCCGATCCGCTCAAGGAGGAGCTTTTTGTTAACGCCGTAGGGGATTTCGTTGAAGACGATCAGTTCCTTGCCCGATTTGGCGGTTTCCACGGTAAAGCGGCCGCGAACAAGAATCTTTCCCCGGCCGGTTTTGCAGGCATCCCGTATGCCCCGGCGGCCGAAGATGATGCCTCCAGTGGGGAAGTCGGGCCCTTCGATGAATTTCATGAGTTCTTCGATGCTTATCTCCGGGTTGTCGATACAGGCGCAGACCGCGCTGCAGACCTCAACCAGGTTATGGGGAACCATATTTGTCGCCATGCCGACGGCAATGCCGCTTGAACCGTTGATCAGGAGATTGGGAACCGCCGCGGGGAGCACCACCGGTTCGCTGTCGGATTCATCATAATTGGGAATAAAATCGACTGTTTCCTTTCCCAGATCCTGGAGCATTTCGTCTCCAACGCGGGAAAGTTTTGCCTCGGTATAACGCATGGCCGCCGGGGGGTCGCCGTCAATAGAGCCGAAGTTTCCCTGTCCATGTACCACCGGGTACCGGAGGGAGAAGTCCTGGGCCATGCGTACCAGGGCATCGTAGAGGGCAAGATCCCCGTGGGGGTGATACTTACCCATGGTATCTCCTACGATGCGGGCGCACTTCTTGGTGGCCGATCCGGGGTGGAGACCCATCTCGTTCATGGCATAGAGGAGCCTGCGGTGTACCGGCTTGAGGCCGTCCCGTACGTCAGGCAGGGCCCTGGCTACAATAACAGACATGGCATAGACGAGATAATCGTTTTTGACTTCGTCTTCTATCGCTATAGGGATGACTTTCCCTGTTTTTACCGGTATGTCAGCGTCTTCAGCCATGCACAAGCCGCTCCTTGCGGGGTATTATAAACATTTCTTTAAACTTGCGGCCCGAGGGCCGCATAGTCTTTTAGTATAGCGTTTTTGGGGAAAAAGGTCGAGGGAGGATTGAGCATGGATATTCGCCGATATGAACAAACCCATGCCAGCGAACCAAAGAAGGCGGTTCCCAAAAGGAACCGCCCGGTTTCCGTTTACGGCAGTTCCGTGATGCTTATGCTGTCAATTGTGAGGGTAGCCATGACCTTAACCTCATCGGAAGCAGGAATTTGACTATACAGGTGATTATACAGGAAAAGTACATTATAATCCTGATGGTTGATAATGGCCTCATCGTTGTTAGTCGTTATGATCTTTGTGAGGTTGTTAAAAGGTCCGGCTGGAAGGCTCCATTCGGGGATCCAGTCCGAAATGTCCACATGGTCATGTTCGTTTCTGAAGGAAATATGAAAAAAGTTCATTGCCGTATCGTTGTTCCCGCTGATGGTAACGCTGTAACTGGTGTTCTGATCGAGTGCTCCTATGAAAATATCCGTACTATGCCAGCCCCAGTCATGCGCGTACAGGGTG
>JAITES010000025.1 GCA_031281925.1 Treponema sp.
ATCTATATACAGAGTCTTGCCGAAGGCAGGGCGCTTCTCTTTCTATCGGATTATTCTGTTACCGGGACAGGAGGAACGGGAAACGAAGCGGGTTTACGGGCCCGGCTTCTCGTTTCCCCCTTTCTCGATGCCCTTATCGCGGAAGAAGCCCTGCCGGGAAGCCCTGAGCCTTCAGATCCGCCCGGAGAAAGCGGGGGAAGGCGGCTTGACAGGCTCCTGGAAGGCCTTGCCCGTTACGGTATTCCCCTTTCAAATCCCCTGTTCAGGGCCGAAGATGGTTCCTATATCGAAGCTCAGCGTTTTTCCCGTGGCTGGATAGCCGGGAACCAAAGTCATGAGAATG
Organism: Treponema sp.; assembly: GCA_031281925.1. Classification (GTDB taxonomy): domain Bacteria; phylum Spirochaetota; class Spirochaetia; order Treponematales; family Breznakiellaceae; genus JAIRNJ01. The sequence continues at coordinate 344 of JAITES010000025.1, forward strand.
AATAGCGGTAGAGCCGTTCCAGAATGTTCCGGATCTTTTCCGCATAAGAGAGGTCTCCGGCCCAGGTTCCCGCAAGACCCTCTATCCGGGGAGAGGATCCCAGTTTGACATAACGGTAGCGCGGATCTACCAGTACCCCCTTGAGGGGCTCCGTCGTGGCGTAAGCCTTCAAATGCTGGATATGGGCCCGTACCCCTGTCCGGGTATCGGGGAAAACTTCCCCCGGCTTGCCGGGCCCGATGGAACCCAGACCGCAGAAGTTGTTCATATCCGGCGTCACAAGGCCCCCAAAGCCCAAAAAACCAGTTTCAAGACACATCTGGGCAAAAGCCGCATCGGCGTTGACCCCTTCGACGGCAGCTTCTTCTGTATATATACGGGCAAGTTCATATATATAGGAGGATCCGAAATTCCCCCTGCTTTCCTTTAGCAGAAACGAGGCAAGCTTTTCATGCGGGATACGCCCCGTGCCCATGATTAATTCCGGTACCTGGGGAGGCCTTTCGGGCGGAGCCGTGCCGGCAGGAGATTCGGGTGTTCTTTCAGGAGGCGTTTCCGCATTTTGCCCGGCGGGAAGCGGAGACACGGTTTCGGGAGCTTTTTCCGCCACAGAGAGGCTTGCGCAGGAGAGAAGCATGGCCGAAAGAAGCAGACTAAAGCCGAAGAAAGCGACAAGGTTTTTCATATCAATACTATCGGAATTCAAAATCATTCATAAAACAGGTCTTTATTGAAGCAGTCTACAGGACAATGCCCTCTATAAGGCATGGAAGATTCAATCATATACGAAAGTTTTTCGAAGAAACGGCCGCGGGAAAGGCTTCTGGACTGCGGACCTGAGTCCCTTCAGGATCATGAACTCCTCTCGATCCTCCTCAATACCGGCATACACGGGAAGCCGGTTGAGGTTCTCTCCCGCGATCTCCTGGAAAAACTTGACCGGGAAAAAGAGATACCGGCGGTCAAGGAACTCTGCCGGCTTTCCGGCATTGGGGATGCCAAGGCCTGCATGGTAGCCGCCGCGCTGGAACTGGGAAGACGGCGCTACGGCGCGCAGGGAACAAGGATCAGGCATCCTTCGGACATCTACAATCTGGTACGGCACAATGCCGACAGAAAACAGGAACGCTTCATCTGCCTTTCCCTTAACGGCGCCTATGAGGTGCTGGCAATCAGGGTGGTTACCATCGGCCTTGTAAACAGAACCATTGTTCACCCCAGGGAAGTTTTTGCCGATGCCCTCCTGGACAGGGCGGCGGCGGTCATCGTGGCTCATAATCACCCTTCAGGCCACCTTGTCCCCTCTACGGAAGACGATCTGATCACCGAAAGACTGCAGAATGCCGCCGCCATCCTCGGCATCAGCTTTCTCGATCATCTGATCTTTTCCGAAAGCGCCTGGTACAGTTACCGCCAGAGCCGCCGCCTCTCGGGAGAGGAGAGTGCCGACTGAACCATGTTTTTTCTTTTACATAACGCACAAAAATGTGTATAGTAGGCTTATGAAGTTCCGTTTTCCCGTTTCAGGCCTTTTGTTCAGCCTCCTTCTCCTGGGCCCTCAGCTTTTTGCCCAGACCGAAAGGCCCATAGTCGGGGATACCCTTGAGGAGATCCAGGGTCAGGGCATCCTGATCCGGACTGAACCGGGAAACGCGACGGTCTACATCGACGGAGTAGAACGGGGGAAAACTCCCCTCTTGCTGAGTGAACTGAGAGCCGGAGAGTACAATATACGGCTGGTCAGGGAAGGTTTTACGGAAAGGCGTTTCCGGGTGGCCCTGCCGCTCCACAGCCGCCTTGTAGTTTCAATCGAATTAAAACCCGTTCTGGGCCAGGTGATGCTTACCCTTGTTCCCGGCGGCCCTCCCCGATACGGGAGACTGTCATTTGAACCCCTGATCTTTGCCGACGGGAAGCCTGCCGAACCGGGCATCCTCGAACTGCCTGTGGGTTACCGCCGCATCCAGACGCGCGCCTTCGGCTGGGAAAGTGTTGACAAGCTTGTCTATGTGAGGGAAGGACTGGTAACGCCTGAGTATATTGAGATGAGCCCCGCGGTTTTCCGCGTCTCCAATCCGGCATTGAGCAGGCCCCGCTTCAACCCCCATGCTTCGGGGGATCTGGGCCGGGTAGAGATGAAGTTTGATGTTTCCGCGCCCGGCAGCGGCCGTTTTGCCGTGCTGGACGGTGAAGGGAACAGAATATATGAAGAGGAGCTTCCGCCATTTGAAACCTGGAACCAGTCCTTCCGCTGGAACGGCCGGGATAAGGGAGGCGTCATTGTTCCCGGCGGGACCTATACCCTTCTCGTGGAAGCGCGGGGCCTCGATTCGGAAACAGAAGCCGCCCCGGTTCAGCTTTCCCAGACAGTGGAGATCGATGAAAGCCTCAGTCTCTTCCCCCTTTCTCTCCCCGGAGGCATTCCGGGGCTGATCTTTAGCCCTTCGGCGGACATTATTCCCCGGGGAAGCTTTCAGATTGAAGGAGGCATACTCTTCGGGGCGGTTCCCTCCACCGAAACCCCCTGGAAGAGCCTTCCCGCGGAGGCGGGCATACGTTTTTCACCGCTGGATAGGCTGGAAGCAGCCGCATTTCTCAGCGGAATCACCCGTTTTGACGGAGAAGAAGCCCTCTGGGGCGCCGGTTTCAGCGCAAAATGGCTTTTCAAAAAGGCGGAAGAGTCCGTTCCGCTCTCCCTTGCCGCGCTTCTTCATTTTTCCTGGGCGGAAGAAGGCGGCCTTTCCCCCCTCCATGCCGGAGACGGCCTCGGCTTTGCCGCTCCCTTCTCCTGGCGCTTCCCCATACCCCTCTCCCTGCTTTTCAGCCCCGGCATCCTCTGGTATGAACCCTGGTCAAAAATCAGCGAAGGCGGCGCTCCCCATATCCTGCTTCCCGCGGGCATCCTCTTTCAGCAGCCCGCATTCAGCCTCGGAGCCTCCCTGCGCCCCGCCTTCGATCTGAAAGACCCCGGTCTTGCCTCCCTCCAGTTCGGAGGCGAGTTCAAGTTCTATCCTTCCACCCTGGTTTTCAGCCTCCTCGGCGGCGCCCGTTACCAGCCGGATCCGGAAATCATGACCGCCTTCGCAGGCTTCCTGGTTGGAATTATCTATTAGGCCGATAGGCCGGATGTTTGTTAGACCGGATGTTTGGGTTAAAAAATTTCTGTGGGTCAAGTTTAGCGCTTGCGGCAGGGAGCTTCATTACCTCGCCATCAGCTCTTCCCGATCCGCCAGGGTGAGTTCCAGCGTACTCTTCTTTCCTCCCCGGACAATTTCAACCTTTATTTTGTCTCCGGGCTTGTTGTCTTCCAGCGCGGAGTAAAGATCGGCAAGACTTGAAGTTTCCATCCCGTCCACCATGGTGATAATATCGCCCCCCAGGTAGATGACGCTGGAACCGTAGCGAATGGCCTCGCTTCCCTGCCGGATACCGGCCCGCTCCGCGTTACCGTTCCGGAGAGTCCGGGAAACCAGAAGCCCCGAATTAACCGGAAGCTTGGCATAGCGCACCAGTGCGGGGAAGATCTGCACCACGGTAGCGTCTATCCAGCCCCGCCGCACCTTTCCGTACTGGATAAGTTCTGCAACCACCCGCTTGGCGGTGCTTATCGGCACCGAGAAACCCACCCCCGCGGAAGCTCCGGAAGGAGAATAGATCATCGTGTTGATCCCGATCATCCGGCCCTGGGTATCCAGCAGAGGCCCCCCCGAGTTGCCGGGATTAATCGAAGCATCGGTCTGGATCATGTCCCGGATGATATGCTGCCTGTCCGTCTGTATGGGCCGCCCGAGCCCGGAAACGATACCCACCGTCAGCGTCCGTTCAAAGCCGAAGGGATTCCCGATGGCCAGCACCTTCTGCCCTACCTTAAGATTATCCGAACTGCCGAAGGGAATCGTCCTCAGTTCCACGCCCTTCGGCTCGAATTTGAGAACGGCAATATCGTTCTCCGGATCCATTCCCACCAGACTCCCCTCATGCTGACTGCCGTCCGCCAGATTGATAAACACCTTGTTGGCGTTTTCTATAACGTGATTATTGGTTAAAACATAACCCCGCGTATCAATGATCGAACCCGAACCCGAACCACCCTGCTGGGGAACCGCCTCCAGAAACCAGTTGATTGCCACCGTTTCGGTAGTAATATTCACCACCGCCTGGTTGAGCTTTTCATAGATAGTGATATTTTCCCGTTCATCCTCGGTGTAGGGCAGGAGATCGGCCACGGACCTCCCCTCATTTCCCATTCTGGGCGTCGTATAGGGCGATTGCCGCAGATTGAGACTCAAAAACGGATCGTCCGCCCCTTCCGGCGTAACGGAAACTTCCTCAAGCTCTGTTTCCACGTTCTTTTTTGGTGAGAAACCCAAAAGACCCAGCCCCAACGCAAGAAGAACAAGTACGAGACAACTTAAAACCGAAAAGAATATGACCTGCCCGCGGCTATATAGTTTCATGGCGCCCTCTTCCCTTAATTCAAACATAATCGTCCATGAAATGCAATAAAGAAGAAAAATCCCTTGTCAACCGAGGCTGTTCCAAAATGAAGGATTTTTAAGAGTTGAATGGGAACTGCGGTTATTTTTACCCGGTCAAGGCATATCGGAAGCCATCTGTTCCAGTTGATCCACCGTGTAGCCCTGTTTTAACAGCTCTATAGCCTTTTGCCAGCCTATCTTTTCACCCCGTTCTTTCCACTTTGCGGTCAGACCGGCTTCTTCCAGCACTTCATCCAGGGTTATCGCTCCTTCATCTGCCATCTGTAATACCTCCCGTATGGTTTTTACATTTGCCTTTAGTACCGCATAAATATATGCCTGAATCCGGGCCTGGCCGCCTTTCTTCCGGCTTTCCTTCAGTATCGCACCGGCGGTATCAGCTTTCAAGTCCTTGTTCAGACCCCGGATCCACAGATTCTCTCCGGCGGACAGCTTTCTGCTCTCTATCACCTGAATACTCATGCTGTACCCGGAAATTTGATATATTCCGGGGGAGCTTTCTTTCACCGTCCCCTGTTCTTT
>JAITES010000039.1 GCA_031281925.1 Treponema sp.
AACCCTGTGGTGTAAATGCGACGGTTACATGGGACGAAGGTTACTGGCTCTTACCCGGGGAGGTCTTGCAAATACCTTGCATGGCAACTGACGAACCGTCTGGCCGTTGAGAACCTATGCGGTAACGCATAGCTGAATTGCAAGAAGTCAGCAGAGGCCATAGTAGTGAGGGACGGTGACCGTGAAACACACGGGTAAACGTGAAGCGAAGGGCTGAACAATGGAAGTCCCAAGAGTGGATGGAAAGGCAGGCTAACGCAAGGAAGGCAGAAAACGGCGAGAACCGACTACCCCGAGGAAAGTAGGGTGGAACCCGAGGGCCTAAAGGGAGTGCTGAGCGATAGGATGCCGAAAGGCGCAAACGGGGACAGTAGTGGGGATACCTGGATTTCCTTGAATATCAGAGTATAGGCAGGGGATAGGAGGTACTGTACGAAATCCATTGAACCGCCGTGTACCGAACGGTATGCACGGTGGTGTGGGAGGACGGCTGCTCAAATAATGGGCGGCCTCCTACTCGATTTTTAGTCCTGCGATGTCTCGGACTAAAAAGGGCCGCAAAAAGGCTTCGACTCCCGCCCCCTCCTGTAGACTGGTGGGAGCCGGCGTTGTTTTTTTTCTGAATGAGTACTACTAACGCTCTATGAGAAACTGATTGGAGGTGGCGGGAGTCGAACCCGCGTCCTAATACGCGAAATACAAGCATCTACAGGTTTAGCCGCTTATTGGATTGTCGGGACAGGCTTGGCTAGGCGGCATGCGGCCTGTCCGTATTACGGAAAAATCTTGCCGCTCGGCGTCCGTACGCGACGATGGGCCAGCCCTGATTGTGACGCGGAAGCCGTTCCTCAGGGCGGCGGAACGGTTCCACGCGGTTACGCAGCTAAGGCGTAATCGTAACTGTCGTTGTTGGCAGTTAAAGTTTTTGCCTAATCAGGAGGTAGGCACTCCACCTGCAGCCTGCACCCCGAACCGTACCAGTCGAAACCGGTGCACCCCCGAAGCAGACAGAACACTCAAATTATATACTTTTATTCTGCTTTTATCAACACGCACGCACGCAAGTCAACCAGGGTTCCAGGGTTCAATGAAGAACCCGCCTCCACCCTGACCTGTGAATTAAATCGGAAAAAGACAAAAATTATGATAAAAAATGTTGATTTTGAACGAGTTGCGGGGTAGCCTGTATGATATGCTTGTGCAAGCCACGAATAAGGAGATTCATGCCTTAAGCGAAGAAGAGGAGAATCTTGTCTCGAATGTTTTGAGCTGGCTGGATTCGGAATTTCCCGAGGAAAGCCGGCTGGCCCAGGATAGACTGCATAACCTGCGGGAATTGGGGAATGTCGTGTTCAACTATCCATCGGTACGGGATTCCCAGACTCTCAAAGGCGATTTCCGGGATGAAAACCGGCTTTTGGTTGCCCTCTGTTCATTCTCATCCGCATCCCGCCTCCTCCATATCCCGACCAAGGTGGTGGCTGTACGGTCATATCTGGTGTCAAAGTTCCATACTTTTGCCCTGCTGGCCCGGATATGCCGGGAAAATGCCGAATTCTATATAAAGATCCGGAGAGTCATACTTTCGGTGGTGTCTACTCTTATGGCGGAAGAGGTTTACTTCTCCTGTCTGGAGGATTCCTCCTTTCCTTCCGGCAAGAAACCGGCCCTGGCTCAGGATCTGGTACGTCTCTGGGACAGCGGAACTGATGCCAGGGCGATTCTCCATCTCCCTGCCCTCAAGGCCCTCTGGACAGCCCGGGATGCGGTTCCTCCGGCTTTCGGCACCATGAACGGTTCCAGCGAACTCTTCCGCATAACCATGGACATGGGGGAAGACTGGTACGATTTTCTGGTGGAGGAAACGGAAAACGAGGAAACCCATTGGGCTCTGGAGGAATTTCTCTTCGGTCTCTCTTTTGAAGAGATTGCCCAGGTTCGGGACAGGCTAACCTGTTTCGGCATCAACGCGGTAGGCTGGGATGAAGTCCGCAGCTATCTGGGCAGCCGGCCTTCCTATACCCCCGTGGACGAGAGTGATCTACGGAGCATTTACGACTTTTTCATCGACCGGCGGGATGCCGCCCTGTTCCGCATGCGCGTCTGTGCGCCCGGCCCGCGGCATACTCTGGAAGAGATCTACCTTAAATACCGGATTCTGCAGGAAAACTGAAATTCAGGCTTAAACTATCGTTTTGGGCGGCTGTTTGACCCACACATCCCGGCTGTCGGAGTAGTCCCCGCCGCTTCCTTGTCCGGCCGGCGCTTTTGCAGGCGCTGCGGCGCCTGTTTCCCCTTCGGCGTTTCCCGCAAGGGACTCTTTCCCGCCGCTCTCTTCCAAATCAAGAAGGGCTTCCAGTTCCGCGGCATGTTCCAGGTTGTTCAGGTAGTCGATCTGTGTCTTGCTGATACTGTCCAGAATTTCCTGGGTACCGGAGTGAATTTCCTTGATCTCCGCCCTGGTACTGTCCGTAAGATTCTGGATAAGCTTGATGGCCGCGCTGAAACTTTCGTGGTTGGCCATAAAGTCCGCATTTCCGCCATCTGCACCCTGGGCCTCAGGAGAGTCCCGCAGTGTTCCAGCGATCTCCGAATGAATTGCCCTGTTTTCCGCGGCCATACCGGAAATGGCTTCCAGTTCTCCTGAAAGAGCGGCAATCTCTCCGCTTGCCTGGCTAAAAGTCTTGAAGGACTCTTCGCTGGCCTTTAGCGCGTCCCGGGTTATCTGGGTGATGGTCTTTACTTCTTTGGTAATGCGCCCGACATTTTCCCTGGTGGAATCCGCCAGTTTGCGGATCTCGTCGGCTACCACGGCAAACCCGGCGCCGGCCTGCCCGGCATGGGCGCTTTCGATGGCGGCGTTCATGGAGAGAAGATTCGTCTGGCTGGAGATCTGGTTGATGAGTTTGGTCATTTCCGCAATGCCTTCCACCTCGACAGAGATGGTTTTGATGATCTCGTTCACACGCCGGGCCTTCTCTTCCCCCTCGCCGATCTCATCCCGCAGGGAAGCTACCTTCCCGGCGCTTCCTCCAATCTGTGCGGCCACAGAACCGGAAAGGTCCGAAAAACGGGAAAGCGCTTCTTCCGTCTTTCCGGAGATACGCGGCGATCCGGCGTTCCTGACCTGCTGTTCCAGGACACCCAGCGCTTCCAGAGCCTGATTCGCGGAAGATTCAATCTCGTTGAACTGATTGGCGATCCTGTCGATTATTTCCCCGGTGTGGAAGAGAACTTCATCCCGTTCCTCCCCTTCACTCGCTAATTGCTCCCGGATACCGGCGCTTTCCTTTATGAAAATTTTGAGAGTTTTATGAATTTCCAGTCTTTCGCGTTTTAATTTTTCAAGTTCTTCTTTAAGCGCAAGGGCATCACAGGCGCGTTTTTTACAGGATCTGAGACGGAAAAAAAAGACAATGGCAAAACACAAGGCAGTCAAAAAAAATACAACGGAAAGTAAAATAAGGTAAATCACTGTTTTTCGTATTCCTGTACTTCATTGTGAACATATTCCAGGCTGATGCCTGCCTTGGCGAACATGGCCTCGGAATCTTCACCGTCATGGTAACGGCGCTGGGCCACCACCCGCCTGATGCCGCAGTTGATGATGAGCATGGCGCAGGTCCGGCAGGGTGTCATGCGGCAGTAGAGCGTGGCCCCCTCAATGGGTATGCCCCGTTTTGCGGCCTGACAGATCGCATTCTGTTCCGCGTGAACAGTCCGTACACAATGGGTACTTATTGATCCGTCCTCATGGAGCATTTTTTTGAATTGATGGCCAACTTCGTCGCAGTGGGGAAGGCCTGCAGGGGCCCCTACATAGCCTGTAACAAGAATCTGATTGTCCTTGGCTATAACGCAGCCTGAACGGCCCCGGTCACAGGTAGCCCGCTTGGAAATGGCGTCGCACACCTCCATAAAATATTCATCCCAGCTGGGCCGGCGATACGTTTCACTCACACAATACTCCTGTTTCAAGTATGGTGAGAATCACGGCTTTTCACAAGGCCGGCAGCTTTTCCGCTTAATTTTCTTTACCAACCGGATTTTGGAACCGGCTCATCCTGTCAAAAAGCGACAGGAAGGGCTCAATCTCCGTCCTGACCCGTTTGAGGAAGGAAATATCCGTGGCCGGCGGTCTTCTTCCTCCGGCTCCGGCACAGTCCGGGAAATAGGCCCAGAGGTAATCGCAGAAATCCAGGAGGGCTTCAAGCTCTTCTCCTGTGCCCCGCCCTTCCCCGATAAGGATGGAAAGGAGGCTGCGGAGGGCGGAAAGTTCTCTCTCAATAAACGTTGCGGTGTCAGGCACCGTTGGAGCAGCCGCCGTTGCGGTGCCAGGCACCGCTGCGGCTTCCAGCGTTTTGAGCGCCTCTGTACCGCTTAAGACGGGAATACCCAGCGGAAGGCCTGAGCTTTCGGTATCAAAGAGCCGCGTTTCACCTGAAAAATTCCTTTCAAAGAGATCCCGGTACGCGCGCATGGCCCCGTCGCTCAATACCGGGAGGCCGTTTTTGGATAGGGTCTGCTGAACGCCGGGGCGGATAGCCGCCGCTGTATTGGGCAGGCTGTGGAAACGGTTCTGCGTCTTGAGCCGTTCCAGGTGGCCCGGACTTGAGCGGGCGTGGTAGGTATCCGGATTGAAGCTAAAGTCTATGCCCGCGCAGATCACGGGCCCCTTCCCGAGGCTGAGGGCGATTGCGGCCGCGGAAAGGCCGACCGAAGCCAGGGCTGGGAATTGACTGATTTGAAACGCGGCTTCAATCCGTTTCAGAAAACGAATTTCCGCCCAGGGGGTAAAAAAGAGGAAGACCTCTCCTCCAAGTGCATCCGCGGTGGCCGGAAGCGCGGAAAGATCCATCGCAAGCGCTATGCCCTGTCCTCCCTCTCCGATAAAATCCCTCAGGTTCCAGTGCTG
>JAITES010000049.1 GCA_031281925.1 Treponema sp.
CGGGAGAGAGCCCCTTTACCCTGCCTGAATATTCCCTTTCGGAACTGGATAGATCCATGGCGGAGATCCAGGATCATCTGGCGGAGATAGAGCGGCAGTTTGAAAGGCTTCCCAACCGCAGGGCGGTACTGGAAAAGGAAAAGGCTGAAAACGAGTCCCGTATCGAGTTTGAAATCGCCGTTTCCGGCATGGAAAAGATGGATACGGACGATATAGAGTCTCCCCTGGCGGACGATCTTAAGGTTTCCTGGATTAGCGGCTACCTTCCCGCGGAAGATCTGGGACTTATAAAACGGGCTGCTGCGGAGCATGGCTGGGCCTTTATGGCCGACGATCCTTTGCCGGATGACGATGTGCCTACAAAGCTCAAGAACAACAAACTGGTAAGCCTTATCAATCCCCTGACCGACTTTCTTGAAGTTACGCCGGGTTACAATGAAGTGGATATTTCAGGCTGGTTCCTCCTCTTCTTTGTCATTTTTTTCGGGATGATTTTTGGCGATGCGTTCTACGGCGCCCTGATTTTGATCGCCGGCATCGTGGGTGTCATCAAGACAGCCAAAAAAGGCGTTCCCCCGGTACTCAAGCTGCTCCTACTCCTGGGCTTTTCCAATTTTGTGTGGGGCGTGCTGACCTGTTCCTGGTTCGGGCTTGAAATAGAAAAGCTTCCGCTTTTTTTACAGAACATATCCCTGCCGCTTATTTCCAATGCACAGGCCGCTCAGGCCGAGTTGGCCGGTCAGGCTGATCTGGCTGCCCGGTACAGAGGCATCGTTCAGCAAAATCTGATGATTTTCTGTTTTTCCCTTGCCTTGCTGCAGCTTTCCATAGGACACATCCTTGCAATTATCAAGACGAAGAGCCTCAAGGCCCTGGGGGATGTAGGTTCCCTGGCCATGCTGGCGGGAATGTACTTTATAGTGCTTTCCCTGATAGCCAGCAACGAATACCGGCGCATTCCCCTTGTTATGCCGGCTGTGTATGTCTTTGCGGGCGGCTTTGTCCTCAACTTTCTATTCGCCAACTATGAGGGGAGTTTCGGCCGCTCGGTTTTGGAAAGCTGCAAGAATTTTATTTCGGTAGTACTCGGCATTGCCAATGTGTTTTCAGATATTATGTCCTATATCAGGCTTTGGGCGGTCGGCCTTGCGGGAGCGGCAATCGCCTCTACGGTAGATGCCATGGCCGGGCCCATGCTGGGGCATTTCATCCTGTTTATCTTCGGGATAATTCTCCTGGTGTTCGGCCACGGCCTTAACCTTGTCCTGAATGTATTGTCCGTACTGGTACATGCTGTCCGCCTGAATACCCTGGAGTTTTCCGGCCATGCCGGACTTACGTGGGCCGGTCATGCGTATAAACCGTTTGCTAAAAAGTAGTTCGCAGCTGCGAATTATTAAGGAGTTTCCTGTGGAAACCCCATTTTAAATAAGAATTCAGAGGAGAAAGGTATGAACTTAGGCTTATTAGGTGCAGGTCTTGTGATGGGTATTTCCGCGGTGGGTTCGGCAATCGGAATCGGTATTGCCGGTCAGGCGGTAATCGGCGCATGGAAAAAATGCTATATCAATAATAAACCGTCGCCGATGACCCTGCTTGCTTTCGGCGGAGCGCCCTTAACCCAGACCTTCTACGGTTTTATATTGGGCTTGCTCTTTATGAAACCCGCTGCGATTGCCAATCCTGAAAACGGAGCCCTCTACCTCGGTATGGGCCTTGCCTCGGGTCTTGCCATTGCTTTCTCCGCCATTGCCCAGGGTAAGGCGGGAGCAGCCGGCGCGGACGCTACCGGCGAAACCGGTAAGGGCTTTGTCAATTACATGATGATAGTCGGTATCTGCGAAACCGTCGCCATTTTCGCGATGGTTCTCTCGATGATCAGTCTTTAGTATCTGTCCGGCACTACGCGCGTAATCAAAATCGGCGGGTTTGAACATGTAGAACCTGTCATGATCGGAGGCGATCATCCCGTGGTTATACAGACCATGTGGAAAGACCGCCTTTCTTTTTCGGATCTTGAAGACAAGGCCGCCAAAGTCCTGATTGAGCGGATCGACGCCCTTGCCGCCATGGGCTGCGGTCTGCTCCGTTTTGCCGTTCCGGACATGGAAGGCGCGGGGATTCTGGGGCGCCTGTCTTCCATGGTTTCCCTGCCTTTTACCGCGGACATTCATTTTGATTACAGGATTGCCCTCCGCTGCCTCGATTTTCCCATTGCAAAGATCCGCATCAATCCAGGCAACATAGGCAGCACGGACAAGGTCCGTCTGGTACTGGAAAAGGCGGCGGCCAGGGGAGTGCCCATCCGCATCGGGGTGAACGCGGGCAGCCTTCCCCTGGATTTGAGGCAGCTTGTCGATTCAGGCAGCCTCGACCCCGCTGCCGCCCTGGTGGAAGCCGCTGAACGCGAACTTGCCGTATTTGATCAATGCGGCTTTACCGCCGTTCTGGTATCCATGAAGGCTTCCTCGGCAGCCCAGACCATGAAGGCGAACCGGCTTTTTGCCTCCCGCCATGATGTTCCCCTCCACATAGGCGTTACCGAGGCGGGCCCCCTGATAGCCGGGGTAGTCCGCAATACAACGGCCCTTCTTCCCTTGCTCAGCGAGGGCACGGGGGATACGATCCGGATCTCCCTTTCCGATACGCCTGAAAACGAAGTTATCGCCGCCAAAGAGATCCTCGCCTCCGCAGCCGAAATTGCCGCGGAGGAGGGCAGGGAAGGCGCCGCAAGTCGTCTCAGACAGCCCGCGGTTACCATTATTTCCTGTCCCCGCTGCGGAAGGCACAGTTTCGATACCCATGCTTTTACGGAACGCTGGATGCCCAGGCTGTACAGCATGAAAAAGAGCCTTACCCTTGCGATCATGGGCTGCGCGGTTAACGGCCCCGGAGAGGCCCGTCATGCGGACCTTGGTATCACCGGGGCGGGGGACAAGGTTCTTATTTTCCGCCATGGAAAAGTTATCCGCACCATTGATGCCGAAGATGCCGATACTGTATTTGCAGAGGAATTGAATGGCGGATAGACTAGGCTTAAAAACCAGGCGGATTCTTTTTTTCATCATCATTTTTTCTTTAACCTCCCTCCTGTATGCCCAGAGACAGGTTGAGCAGCCCTGGTGGTATACCCTGGAACAGGGAAAGCTGGCCTTCCGCTCCGCCTCCTACGGGGACGCCCTCCTGAGCTTTGAAGACGCCCGCAGGCAGAGACGGCAGATGTATACCCGCCTGGAGACCGAGTTTATCACTCTCCTTTCCCTCCCCGCAGTCCGCCGCCTGGGGGATTCCCTGGAACTGGTTGAACAATTTATCGAAGAGAGAAACTACAGTGAAGCCGGAGAGGCCCTTCGGGAACTGTACTACAGGGTTCCCCGCTCCGGCCTTAACAATTCCGTGCAGGCTGCCCTGAACGCTCTCGGCAGGCTCAAAGACTACCCCGAGGCGGAATACTGGATCGGAGAAACCTACCGCAGCGAGGGGGAGCTGGGAATAGCCATCAATCAGTATCAGAAGGCCCTTGCCCAGCGTCAGCTTCTTGAAAATTCAGATCTTGAACTGGAACTTCTCTACAAAATCGCCGAACTTCGCCGTGTGCGGAGAGAGTATCCTGAAATGGAAAAAGTGCTTCTGGGTATCCTTTCCGGCATTCCTTCAGGCGGAGAGACGCCCCGGGACAGCCTCTGGAATCAGGATTCCGGTACTTTTGCAAAACAGGCCATGATGCATACACTGGAACGGGACGGCTTCAGCCGTTTTTTCACCCTTTACCGCTACAATAACCGGGATGTGGAAAAGGCTCACCGGCTTCTGGGCTTCTTCTTCTACAGTTCCGGCAGGCATAATTCGGCCCCGGATCACCTGATGTTTGCCTTTCTGATTCAGAATTCCCTCATTATGGAAGAACTTATCCACGGCCGTTTTGACTTTAGCTTTAGCACCCTTGATGATCTTATGGCGGAACTGAAAACCCGCCCCAATCTTCTCCAATACATCGAAGAAATCGAATACTACAAAACCGCCTACTACCTCGCCGCCTCCCTCTATGCCGCGGGGAAAACCGTCCCCGCACGGGAACTGTGGACCTTCCTTTCCCGGCAGGCCGATGCAGGAGAATGGGCCGTCCGTTCCGGAGGCCAGCTGGAAAAACCCTACATAGAACGGCCGCTGGAAAACTGGTGATGCAGGCCCGGACGGGGCGTGTGCAAAAAATAAAGTTCTAACAGCCCTGCATCTATTGTCATAAATGCAAGGGATACCTTTTGGTAGTTTCTTCCATAATGTCGTATATTCTTACTATTTTATTAATATATAGCGATTTTTAAACACTTGTCTCATGAAAGTGCCCCTGCGGCGAATTATAGTAAAAATAAGAGATCAAACGAAGGAATAGTATGAAAATTGGAAAAAAGCTGATCATCATGATTTTGGGCCTCACCTTTTCCGGAGTCGGAATCCTCCTGGGAACTGTTTTACGTATTTCCCAGAAACAGATTGCCGGGTTGATTAATAATGAACTGAAAAATTTGGGGGAGCATGAGGCCGCCGATATCGAGGCGTGGATGAACGGCCATTTTAACATGGTCAGATCCCTGGTACACTCAATGGAAGCCTATGAAGAAGTGGAACCGTCCCAGCGCCGTTTCGTTCTTAATCTGCTGCTAAAAGCACAGGCCGAAAAAAACCCGGATATTGCGGCCGTCTGGCTCTGCTGGGAACCAAACACCCTGGACGGTATGGATGCCCAATACGCCAACACCCCCGGGACGGATAAGTCCGGCCGCTTCATCTCCTACTGGGCACGGACACCTGAGGGGCCCAAGTTATCGCCGCTTGTGGACTACGAGGTCAGCGGTCCGGGGGATTCCTACCTCATTCCCAAGAGAACCGGACTGGAAACTGTTATGGAACCTTATTTTTATAATATCGACGGAATCGATACTCTGGTTACGACTCTGTGTGTACCGGTAAAAAAGAACGGCAAGACTCTCGCCGTTGCCGGCGTCGATATCGCACTGTCCAGAATTCAGGACGGGGTGGCGGCCATTAAGCCCTATGAAGGCAGTATCGCCGCTGTTTTTACCAACGGCGGCATGATAGCCGGCCATTTTGATCCTTCCAGGATTGGAGAATCCATGACTGTCACCGAAGCGGATATCATGGGCAGCCACATGTCCGATCTTGTACAAGCCGTAAAAACGGGTTCCCTATACTCCTTCTCAAGCTCTGTTGACAACAATAACATAAAAAATAGCTTTAGGATCGTCAACATCCCTATTC
This sequence comes from Treponema sp., assembly GCA_031281925.1. GTDB lineage: Bacteria > Spirochaetota > Spirochaetia > Treponematales > Breznakiellaceae > JAIRNJ01. The sequence continues at coordinate 5,281 of JAITES010000049.1, forward strand.
CCGTAGGCGAAACCACTACTCCCTGGGCACTGTCACTGGGGGTACCTCAAAAGATTATCAACCAGCCGGTTTTAAGGATGCTCAAGGTAAGCGTTATCATAAGCGTGGTAATGCTCCTGGTCATAGCCGCGGCGGCCTTCCTGATCGCCCGGTCCATCAGCCGCCCCCTCAGGCACATGGCGAACGTCTTCGACAGCCTCGGAGAAGGGGATTTAACCAAGCGGATGAATCTAAAACGCAAGGACGAAATCGGAGATATCGCGAAGATCTTTAACGAAACCATTGATAAGATCAAGAACCTCGTGCTCACTATCAAAAACCAGAGTACCGCGCTTTTTGACATCGGGAACGAGCTTGCCAGCAATATGACAGAAACCGCCGCGGCGGTCAACGAAATCACCGCCAATATCCAGAGCATCAAGGGCCGGGTCATCAACCAGTCGGCCAGCGTTACCGAAACCAACGCGACCATGGAGCAGATCACCGTTAACATCGAAAAGCTGAACGACCTTGTGGATCGTCAGGGAGAAAGCGTCACCCAGTCTTCTTCCGCTATCGAGGAAATGCTTGCCAATATCCAGTCCGTTTCGCAGACGCTGTCCAAAAACGCCGATAACGTCAAAGGACTGATGGAAGCCTCCGAGATAGGACGCATGGGATTGCAGGAAGTGGCCTCGGATATCCAGGGGATAGCCCGGGAATCGGAAGGGCTTCTGGAAATCAACGCGGTAATGGAAAACATCGCCAGCCAGACGAACCTTCTGTCCATGAATGCCGCCATAGAGGCGGCCCACGCCGGGGAAGCGGGGAAAGGTTTCGCCGTAGTAGCCGACGAGATACGGAAGCTGGCTGAAAATTCCGGTGAACAGTCCAAGACGATTTCCGATGTGCTCAAGAAAATCAAGGACTCAATTGACAAGATAACGAAGTCCACCGACAGCGTCCTAAACAAGTTTGAGGCCATAGACGGCGGGGTCAAGACCGTTGCGGATCAGGAGGAAAACATCCGGAACGCCATGGAGGAACAGAGCGCCGGGAGCAAGCAGATCCTGGACGCCATAGGCCAGTTGAACGAAGCAACCCAGACGGTTAAGGACGGTTCAAACCAGATGCTGGAAGGGAGCGAACAGGTAATCCAGGAGAGCAAGAACCTGGAATCCGTAACCCAGGAGATAACCAACGGGATGAACGAAATGGCCGTCGGTGCGGATCAGATCAACTCGGCTGTGAACCAGGTCAATAGCATAAGCGTCGAAAACAAGGGAAGCATTGATATACTGATGAAAGAAGTGGCCAAGTTTAAGATCGAATAGAGCCTGGCCGCTTGCCGTTTCCACAACAATGTCCGCCCCTTTCTTGAATTGACATTAACACCCATATATAGTATCTTATGTTTACCGAACCGGCAAAACGGAAGGCGTTGCCTTCTCTCCGGTTTTATGCGCCGCTATACGCGGCAGATAGAGGAGTAAGCCATGGCCCAGGCCAGTAAAAACTCACGTACTTCCAGCGCTACCCAGAAATTCTTTTGTTCCTGCGGCGGAGAAGTCAAGATGAAGACCCTTTTTGAAAACGGAAAGGTCAAGAATATAGCCGAATGTGATAAATGCAAGCGCACGGAACGCCGTCCTTCGGATTTTAAGTAAGACCCTGTTTATCCGGGGTCTGTCTATAATATGGACACAGAGGCTGTTCCAAAACTTAGGTTTTTGGGACGGTTTTATTATTTTATTAATTGGGGGTTATTTTGGCGGCTAAAAAGAGTTCTGCTGAAAAGCGTCACCGGCAAAGCGAGGAACGCCGGCTCAGGAACAAGGCGGTAAAAAGCGCCGTCAGGACGAGTGTAAAAAAGTTCGTGGCTTCCGCCCGGAAGAAAGATACGGGGGAGGCTGAAGCGGCATTGAAGGATATGATCAAGCGGATCGATACTGCTGCCGGGAAAGGCATTATCAAGAAGAATTCGGCTGCCCGCAAGAAATCCAGAATGCAGCGGCTTTTTAATTCCATCAAGACAGCATAATATCCACCGGGGGCCTCTGTGGCGGCGGGAAAGTATACCAAAGCGGAAATTGTCGATTCAATTTATGACAAGACCGGTATAAACCGCAACGAGATACGAAACGTCATTGATCTTTTCATTAATGAAGTAAAAGAGGCTCTCGCTCAGCGCCGGGTAATTGAGTTACGGAAATTCGGTACTTTTGAAATCAAGGTGCGCAAGGGCCGTAAGGAAGCGAGAAATCCCAAAACCGGAGAGCTTTTTACCGTTCATTCTCATGGCATTGTTTCTTTCAGGCCCGGGCAGGAATTGAAGCAGGAGGTGTGGAATTTGGCGGGCGAGTATCCTGACGGCGCTTCCACGGCTTCGTTGGCGGCCGCGGAGCCGGTTTTGGATTATGTCTCCTCCGGATCCGCTCCAGAAAGACAGGAGCGGGACCATTCGGATAAAGCCAAAAATGCACGCCGGTAAAAGACATAGTTTCCTTATAGTCCAGCTTGTCAATCTGGCGCTTATGATCGCCGCTTCTCTCCTTTTTGCGGCGTCATTCCCCAATCTTATCGTCGAAAAGGGCATCCCCCTTTTGGCCTGGATTGCCTATGTGCCGGTTTTTCTTCTGATAAGCCGGGTAGGGCTGGGCGCCGCCATCCTCTGGGGCGCTCTCTACGGTTACAGCGCCTACGGTCTCTTTAATTACTGGCTCAGCGTCTTTCATCCCCTGGCAGGGCTTATCGTGGGGCTCATATACCTGGTGTATCTGGCCCTGCTCTTTGGTTTTCTCAAGCTGGCGGAGATGATTTTTGACAAAAAAGCCTGGCTTGTCCAGTTTTTTATCTGGCTTGCCTATGAATACCTGCGGACAAAAGGCTTTTTGGGCTATTCTTACGGCATCACAGGCTACTCCCAGTGGACCCTCATCCCCCTGATTCAGATTGCCTCTGTCTTTGGGGTCTGGGCTGTCTCCGCTTTGGTGGTTTTCCCCTCCGTGTGGCTGGGCGGAGCCCTTAAAAACTGGAATTTTGAAGGCGGTTTTGCCGGATTTTGCGGTTCCCTTCAGAAATTTTTCTTCCGGGAATGGATTTCCGCTTCTCTGTGGGTCCTGCTCCTTGCGGCGGCCCTGGTCTACGGTTTTACGAAACCCACGGATTTTTCATCGTATCCTCACGTCAATATTGCGCTGGTGCAGCATAACACCGATCCCTGGCGGGGCGGCATTGAAGAGTACAGGCAGAACTATCAGGTTCTCCGCCGCCTTTCCGATGAGGCCCTCTCCGCGGAACCGAAGCCCGACCTTGTGGTATGGTCGGAAACCGCCTTTGTCCCCCGGATCTACTGGCACGAAACCTACAGGGACGATCCCTCTTCCTGGGATCTGATAAAAGAACTCCTGAATTATCTTGCAAAGCAGGATGTTCCCTTCCTTATCGGCAATGACGATGCGGTTAAGGATCCCGTACTCAACCCCAGGGCGGAAGAGGACTACCGGGTGGATTACAACGGAGTGCTCCTCTTTGAGGAGGGGAAGCTTACCACACGTTACCGGAAACTCCATCTGGTGCCCTTTACCGAGCATTTTCCCTATGAAAGGCAGCTCCCCTGGATCTACAATGCCCTGCTCAATGCCGATACCCATTTCTGGGAGAAGGGGAAAGAGGCCACGGTTTTTTCCATCCCCGCAAGAGGAGAGAGACCGGGCTTTACCTTTTCAAGCCCGATCTGTTTTGAGGATACCTTCGGTTATCTCTCCCGGCTTTTTGTGCGGGGCGGCGCGGATCTAATCGTAAATCTCTCCAACGACGCATGGTCCGCCAGCCTTCCGGCCCAGAACCAGCATCTTTCCATGGCGGTGTTCCGGGCGGTGGAAAACCGGCGTTCCATGGCCCGTTCAACCGCTTCCGGCCAGACCTGCGGCCTGGATCCTTCGGGCAGAATCCTGGCAATGGCGCCTCCCTTTGAAGAAGCCTGGGTTACCGTTTCCCTGCCCCTGGTCAATGACAAAGACACTTTCTATACCCTGTACGGGGACTATTTGGGAATCTTTTTTACGTGTATGGCCCTGATCCTGTTGACCATCGGACTGTTTCGTCGTATACTGTCTTTAATACGAAAAATCTTTCCTTCTCACGATCTTATGTAAGGATGGATGTGATGGATACCCGAAAGAAGATACTCATAGTGGATGATGAAAAGCTCAACCTTGAGTTCTTCGAAGTTATGCTTTCCAAATTGGGTTTTACAGTTGAAGAGGCGAAGGACGGTGTGGAGGCTCTGGAGAGCCTTAAACGTTTCTATCCGGATCTGATACTTCTCGATAATATTATGCCCCGGATGTCCGGCTGGGAACTGACCAAAATTCTGAAAAATGATGAAAAGTACGCTTCGATTCCCATCATCATGTTTTCCGCCCTGGATGATGTAAAGGACAAGGTTGCCGGTTTTGAACTGGGTATTGACGACTATATCACCAAGCCTTTTAACTTTTCCGAAGTTTTGGCGCGGATCAAGGCGGTATTGCGGAACCGGGAACTTTTTGCCCAGATTGCGGTGCGGGAATCCAGGCTTTCCCTGGCGGAAGAACTCAATACCGATATAAAAAATGCCCTGGTACGTTTTGTGAAGAGTATCGACGGCCTTGATGAACTCATCGCCGTAGTAAAAGACGATCCTCTGGCCATAAAGGAAAGGGTAGGGCAGATTTCGGAAAAGACCCTGGCGGTGCGTAAACATATTGCGGAACTGGACGCGCGGATAGAAAAGACCATCAGTGAGTGGGAGGATCTTAAAAAGAACGAGACCAGCCTTACGGTGCTGGAGACGCAGATACGGAAATTCCTCCATCAGGGAGAGGTTCAGTAGCTTAATGGCAATGACCGAAAAGAAAGACAGAAAAGCTGAAAATTCCCCGGTGGTTATCCTGGGAAATACTACCAATTTTGACGGGGTGCTCCGTTTTAAGGAAACATTGCGGATTCAGGGCAAATTCCGGGGGAGTATCGAAGCCACCGGCGCCCTTATTGTGGACAAGGGAGCCTATGTGGAGGCAAGCCCCATTTCGGTAAGTTCCCTTACCGTTTATGGGACGGTGATAGGCGCTGTTCATGCGGTTGACAAGATCGATATGATGAGCGGCGCGGTGGTACACGGCGATGTAAAGGCGGCCCGGCTTCGCATAGCCGACGGGGTACAGTTTGACGGCCAGTGCAGCATGACCGGCCTGGATCGGAGTGAGGTAGAAATTTTTTCAAGACCTACGGCAGAAATAAAGACGGAATTGCAGAGAAATCATGGATAACGCGGCGGAGCTGGTAAAACGGCTCACTGCTCTGTCTTTGCGGGCAGTTCTGGCTGAATCCTGTACTGCAGGCCTTGTTGCAAATTTGATTGCGGAAGTTTCCGGAGCCTCAAAGGTGTTCTGGGGTTCTTTTGTAACGTATACGGTGGAAGCAAAGGCCCGGATGTTGGGCCTTGATATAAAAAAAATCAATGCAAATGGTGCGGTTAGCCGGGAAACAGCCCTGGCCATGGCGGAAAGCGCTCTTGCGGAAAGCGGAGCGGATTTGTCCGCGGCGGTAACAGGTCTTGCCGGCCCTGAGGGCGACGGTTCGGCAACACCGGTAGGCACCGTATGGATTGCTACTGCCCTGCGGGGCGAGGGAAGCGGGGCTTCGGTTTTCCGTTTTTCCGGAGACCGGAATGTTGTCCGTTCCGCGGCCGCAGAAGAAGTAATCCGGGCATTGTTGGCTCGAATAAATGCAAAGTTTTGTCCGTAAAGCAAGAAGCTTTATGGGTAGACATTATCTAACAATCCATAGGTGGTTCATGAATGGCATTAGTCAGGAGGGGCAGAAAGCCCAAGATTCAAATGAGTGAAGAAATGTTGGATTTTGAACAGGAAAAAGAAGGAACTGCTCAATCAATGACGGAATCGCAGGAAGAAAACGACTCCGGCAAGGTTGTAGTCCGCGCTCACCGCGGCTCGGGGCGTTCCCGGCATTACGGTTCCCAGGAGGGAGGGGAAAATCAGGCGGCGGCTTTCCAGGGTCAGGCGTCTCAGGCGATGCCCGCGGTAGCGGTTCATCAATCCGCGGCCTCGCCCATGTCCGCGATGCCGCCGGTGCATCTGCCTTCTATGCCGGATATTTACGGCCGCCCCGAGCCCCGGCCCGGTGAAGATTCCGGCAAACCCCGGCTGGTTATCAATGAATTGATTAGGCTCAACATGGTAGACCTCCGGGAGCTTGCCACGGCTTACAACATTTCCCATGAGGACATGGTAGCCCTGAAGAAGCAGGAGATCGTCTTTTCGATTCTCAAGGCCCATACGGAACGGGGAGGCATTATCTATGCCTATGGTTCACTGGAAATCCTTCCCGACGGCTATGGCTTCCTGCGGAGTCCCCAGAATTCCTACCTTCCCGGCCCCGACGACATCTACATAAGCCCCAGCCAGATCCGGCTCTTTGCCCTTAAGACAGGGGATACGGTCTACGGCCAGATTCGCAGCCCCAAGGAAGGGGAACGCTTCTTCGCCATGCTCCGGGTGGAGACGGTAAACTACGACGATCCGACGGTGGCCCAGAACCGTATCCCGTTTGACAATCTAACCCCCCTGTACCCCAACCAGAAACTCGATCTGGAAACCATCACGGAGGGCGTGTCCGAGCGGATCATCAACCTCTTCTGCCCCATCGGTAAGGGCCAGCGGGCCCTGATAGTGGCTCCTCCCCGGACGGGCAAGACGATTATGATGCAGAAGATAGCCAACGCAATCACCAAAAATCATCCTGAGGTGTACCTTATCGTGCTCCTCATCGACGAACGGCCCGAGGAAGTAACCGACATGGAACGGACCGTCCGGGCTGAGGTGATTTCTTCAACCTTCGATGAGCAGGCCACAAGGCATGTACAGGTTACCGAAATGGTTTTGGAGAAGGCCAAGCGCCTCGTTGAACACAAGAAAGACGTGGTGATCCTCCTTGACTCCATCACCCGGCTGGCCCGGGCCTACAACCAGACCGTGCCCACCAGCGGCAAGATCCTTTCAGGCGGCGTTGACTCCAATGCCCTCCATAAGCCCAAGCGTTTCTTCGGTGCAGCCAGGAATATTGAGGAAGGCGGCAGTCTTACGATTATTTCCACAGCGCTCATTGAGAC
>JAITES010000152.1 GCA_031281925.1 Treponema sp.
ATACGGGAGGAGTTGGAAGCGGCAAGCCGGGCTCTGGAAGCCAACATGGACGAGGTTAACTCGATGGAGGGGAAACTCGTCGAGTATCAGAAGAATATCTACGGTTTGGCGCTGGAGAAAAACGCCCGCGAAAAGGAAGCGAGGCTTCTTTCCGAACAGCGGACGGAATTAAAGTCAAAAATCGGTGCGAATGAAAGCCGGGAAAAGCAGATACGGGTCAAGATTGAAGAACTGGTCGAGGATGCCGGGGAACAGGATGAACTGGTCAGGGATTTCCGCAAGAAAGCCGCCGATATAGAAGAAAATATTCATTCTTTTGAAGAGAATATTTCCCTGGCGGCTTCCCGGATTGGGGATAACGACGCGTCTGTGGTCCGGGCTGAGGGCGAGATTCGCAGGCTGGCTCAGGAACAGGCTGCCTGTGAACGGGATCTGGAATCCATTACCGACGATATCGTCTCTGCCCTGGATGCGGGTCTGAAAGAGGCCGGTTACAATGCGGCGGAACGGAGGAATACCGAGGCCGCACTGAACGAAGCTCTGGGCAGGCTCAGGGCGGTACTTTCAGGCCGCGAACAGCTTTTGAGGGATCTGGCCTCCGCCGCTTCGGGGGCTCTCCCGGGGGATGGGGGCGCCGGGGTTACCGCGGCCGAGCTTCAGCATATCGCAGGCGGTCTTTCCGAAGCCCTGGCGGACGCGGCGGCGGATGTTGAAAAGTCTATCGCTCTTTTTGAAAACTACCGGAAGAGTACTCCCTCATTCCTTGATGATTTTTTGGCCCCCGAAGGCATCATCACAAAGAAACGCGGTTTTGACGCAAAGATCCGCGCCGCCAAGGACGGTATCGAAGAGCAGCGGAACCGGATTGCCGCGCTCCGCGGGGAAAATGCGGAACTGGGGCAGAAGATCGACGAGTACCGCAAGACTCTTGAGGGGCTGCGGGTCAACCGGGCCAGGATCAACGCGCAGGCCCAGTCCGCCGAGGAACAGGCCCGGCTTATCCGGCGGGAGCTTTCCGGCCAGGAAGCCCTGCTCAAAAATGTGCAGGATGAACTTTTTCTGGATCGCAGGCGCCACGAGGAAATTGACGAGAGGATTGCGGATACGGAAGAAGAGATTGCGGAAATTGAAAAGAAGGGCGTCCAGCTTACCAAAGACCTTGAGACCCTGGAAAAGGATATTCACAAACGCAACGGAGATGTGGCGGGGAAGCAGGAACTTATCCGCAAGAAGCGGGAGGAGCTTTCCCGCATGCAGGAGACCCTGGAAAACATCAACCTCCAGCTTGTCCAGTCCGAAACGGAAATAAAGAACATTCAGGACAATTTCCGGGAGACCCATTCCCGGGATCTTCTGGAATTTGAGGAGCGGATCTTCACGATACAGGCGCCTCCGGCGGAACTGCGTGAAAAACTGGCAGGGCTCCGGCAAAAGCTAAAGGATCTGGGTGTGGTCAACCTGATGGCGCCCGAGGAATTTGCGGAAGCGAAGGAACGCTATGAGTTTCTCAAGGGCCAGCTTGAGGATCTGGACAAGGGCCGCAGGGATCTTGAAAACCTTACCGCGGAGATACGCGCCGAATCTTCCGAAATTTTTCTTGCCACATACAATAAAATCAAAAAGAATTTCCACAACATGTTCCGGCGTCTCTTCGGCGGCGGAAGGGCGGAACTGAGGCTGCAGGATCAAAACCACATTCTGGAATCGGGAATAGAAATATTTGCCCAGCCTCCTGGGAAGAAACTTGAAAATATCACTCTGCTTTCCGGCGGCGAGCGTTCCATGACCGCGGTGGCTCTGCTCTTTGCCACCTACATGGTAAAGCCCAGTCCCTTCTGCCTCCTTGACGAGATTGATGCGGCCCTGGACGAGGCCAATGTGGGCCGCTTTGTACAACTTCTGAAGGAATTCGGCAGTACGAGTCAGTTCATCGTGATTACACACAACAAGAAAACGGTTACCGGCGCCACCTCCCTCCTCGGTGTAACCATGGAGGAATCGGGAATCACCAAGCTCATCTCCATAAAACTTGAGCATGAAGAGGAAAGCCGTTCGGCAGCGGAGCCTCCGCAGGCTGAACTCTGGGGCGACACGCTTGAAGAGGAGGAAGTTGAAATTGAAGAAGGCCGGGAACTGCCTCCGGGCATAGACGATCCTTCCAGGGTGAGTGAGGCGGAACTGCACCCCATCCGCTCGGCGAGGGTTGTCCGTACCACGGAACAATCCGCGGGGCAGGCAAAAACGGACGAAGACACCCCTCCGGAACAGGACGCGGATGCGAACACCGCGGATACGGAGTAACAGATCATGGAAAAAATTCTTTGGATTATCTTTGGCGCAGTATCTGTGCTGCACCTCGTTTCGATTCTGCTTAACAGGCGGCATCTCCGGAGCATAAGCAAAGTCTGCCTGATCCCCGTCCTCGTGGTAATCTACTCTACGGCAGCCGGAGTCTTTCAGGCAACGGCCCTTCTGGCGCTGATCTTCGGCTGGGGCGGGGATACCCTGCTTCTCAACGGCAAACATCTCCGCTTCTTCCTTCTGGGGCTTTCAAGCTTTCTTGCGGGCCACCTCTGCTATGCCGCAACAATGCTGATCCGGGCCGGAAGGATCGAAGGTCTTGTACTTGTTCTCTCGGTAATTGCCGCCTTTCCCCTTGTCTATCTTGTGTACAGGATCATCAAACCCAGCAAGGTGATGAAAATTCCCGTGCTGGTCTATGAAGCGGTAATTGTACTCATGTCGATTTCCTGCCTTCAGCTTTTTGCGGCCCGCAGGGATACTGCAGCGGCCCTGATCTTCGGCGGGAGCCTTTTCTTTCTCTTTTCCGATGCCCTGCTGGGATACGACCGCTTCAGGAAGAAGCTCAAATACGGCAATTTCCTTGTCATGCTCAGTTACATCATAGCCCAGGGCGGTATTGTAGCCGGCCTCTGCACACTTTAGCGCTTTAGCGCAGTATCACTGTTTCTGTAAAACATCATCAAGGGCAAAAAGTTCATTCCCATTCTATCGTTGCAGGCGGTTTGCTGGAAATGTCATAGGTTATGCGCCCGATGTCTTTGACGGTGTTGGTAATGAGGGTGGAAATTTCGATAAGGTCTTTTGAGGGGAAGGGGTACACATCGGCGGTCATGCCGTCGGCGCTGGTGATGGCCCGCAGAGCCAGTACCCAGCCGTATTTGCGCACATCTCCTGCAACACCCACGGAACGAAGCGGCAGCAATACTGCGAAGGCCTGCCAGATCTCGTCATAGAGGCCGCGTTTTTTCAGTTCTTCGATGTAGACGGCGTCGGCCTCCCGCAGAATATCACACTTTTCCTTTGTTACCTCTCCCAGGATACGCACGGCAAGTCCGGGGCCGGGAAAGGGGTGGCGGCGGACAACCTCTTCATCGACTCCCAAAAGACGGCCCAGACGGCGGACTTCATCCTTGTAGAGTCTGTCCAGCGGCTCAATGATCTTTCCCTGTTTGCGCTTTGCATCCACCAGGGGACTTCCCACATTATGGTGGCTCTTGATGAGGTGGGCCTTCTTTCCCACCCCCTTGCCGCTTTCGATTAGATCGGTATAGAGGGTACCCTGGGCCAGGAAGTAGGTCTCAGGAAGTCCCATGCGGGCCACTTCCCGTTCCTGTATGCTGATAAAAAGATCCCCGATAACTTTCCGCTTTGCCTCAGGTTCGTCAAGGCCCCTGAGCGCGCCAAGGAATTCATCTTCGCAGTACACAATATGGAGATGCTTTGCCCCGAGCTTTTCGAGGCTTGCCTTTACCGTTCCGGTTTCGTTCTTGCGCATGAGTCCGGTATCCATGTACATAAGATGCACCTGATCGGGATTCAGCGTCTTCAGCAGCAGGGCTCCTGCCACCGTGGAATCCACTCCGCCCGAGATGAGCAGCAGCACAGGATTTGTACCGGTTTTTGCGACAAGGGATGTGCGGACTTCTTCGACATACTGTTCCATTGTCCAGCCTGCGCTACAGTTGCAGACCCCAAAGACAAAGGCCGCAAGAATTTCGTTTCCCCTCTCGCTGTGGGTAACCTCCGGGTGGAACTGAAGGCCGAACCAGGGTTTTGTTTCATGGGCCAGCACCGCCGGGTAGCCTGTCTCGCTGACACCGAACTGCCTGAAGCCGGGAGCCAGCGCGGTAAGAGTGTCGCCGTGGCTCATCCAGGCAGTAAAAGAATCATTTGAATTTCCCGCTTCCCTGGCGGAAAATCCTGAAAGAAACCGCCTTACGCGTTCCGCCTGTACCGGATCTTCCCCGCTCCCGTCCGGATCCCGGCCGCGGGCCTGCGAAGCTTCCCCCTGAATCGTAACAGTAATTCTGCCGTATTCCTTCTTCGGCAGCGCCTCTACCTTTCCGCCGTTATCATAATTCATCCGCTGAAGGCCGTAACAGATACCCAGAAGCGGCAGGCCGCAGTCATAGACCTTCCTGTCCGGGGCCGCTCCGTGCTCGTACACCGATTCGGGAGAACCGGAAAGAATGATCCCCTTTAGTTCCGGCGGCAGTTCCGCTGCCAGGGCCGTATCCCCGGGAATAATCTCCGCATAGACGCCCATATCCCGGATACGCCTCCCGATAAGCTGAGTAGTCTGACTGCCGAAATCCAGTATCAGTATCTTGTCCATATATTCCTTCAAAAGACCAAAAGTAAAACTAAAG
>JAITES010000157.1 GCA_031281925.1 Treponema sp.
GCCGGGGCCGAAGGCAAGGCGGCCGATATTCTCAGGAAGGCGGGGGTGACCAAGCAGGCGATTCTGGGCGCTCTCAAGCAGGTCCGGGGAAACACCCGGATAACCGACCAGAATCCCGAGGAGAAGTACCAGGTTCTCGACCGTTACTGCCGCGACCTTACCGCCCTGGCCCGGCAGGAAAAGCTCGATCCGGTGATTGGCCGGGATGAAGAGATCCGCCGGGTCATGCAGGTTCTCTCCCGGAGAACCAAGAACAACCCGGTGCTCATCGGGGAGCCGGGTGTGGGGAAGACCGCCATTGCCGAAGGGCTTGCCCGCAGACTCGTTGCCGGTGATGTGCCTGAGTCCCTGAAGAACAAGAAGCTTCTCGCCCTGGACATAGGGGCTCTCGTGGCGGGGGCAAAGTTCAGGGGTGAATTTGAAGAGCGGCTCAAGGCGGTGATCCACGAGGTTCAGGCTTCGGACGGGAAGATCATCCTCTTTATCGACGAACTTCATACTCTGGTCGGGGCCGGGGCCGCAGAAGGCGCCACCGATGCGTCGAACCTTCTCAAGCCGGCCCTTGCGCGGGGGGAACTCCGCTGTATCGGCGCCACCACCCTGGACGAATACCGCAAGCATATTGAAAAGGATGCGGCCCTGGAACGGCGTTTTCAGCAGGTCTACACCCCGGAACCGGGTGTGGAAGACACAATAGCGATTCTCCGCGGCCTGCAGGAACGCTACGAGGTTCATCACGGGGTGCGGATCAAAGATGAGGCTTTGGTAGCCGCAGCAACACTGTCAAACCGTTATATAACAAACCGTTTCCTCCCCGACAAGGCGATAGATCTTGTGGACGAGGCGGCCAGCCGGATCAAGATGGAACTGGAAAGCCGCCCCACGGAACTGGATAAACTTGAACGCAGGCTCCTTCAGCTTTCCATAGAAAAGCAGTCTCTTGTCAGGGAGGAAGACGTTTCCAGCAAACAGAGGCTCGGGAAGCTGGAAAAGGAAATTGCCGAAGCTGCCTCCGAACGGGACGCGATGAAGGCCCTCTGGGATGCCGAAAAGAAGGACATCGAAAAGATTCGCCTTATAAAACAGCAGATAGAAGAACTCAAAATCGAGGAAACCAAATATGAACGGGAGGGAAACCTTTCCAAAGCCGCCGAGGTGAAGCACGGCAGGATTCCCGAAGCGCAGAAGAAACTCAAGGCCCTGACCGACCAGATGGAAGGCAGAAAAGATGCCAAGGGGAATGCGGCGCAGGTTCTGCTGAGGGAAGAAGTGAGCGAGGAAGACATCGCACAGGTAGTGTCAACCTGGACGGGGATTCCCGTCTCCAAGATGCTCAGCGGGGAACTGCAGAAGTATCTGGATCTGGAAAAGGTGCTGGAAAAACGGGTTGTCGGCCAGGATGCGGCGGTAATAGCGGTGTCGGACGCCATCAGGCGCAACAAGGCGGGTCTCTCCGATGCGGCCCGGCCTCTGGGTTCCTTTCTCTTTCTGGGGCCTACCGGTGTAGGAAAGACCGAACTGGCAAAGACGCTGGCTGATTTTCTGTTTAACGACGAGAAGGCTCTTACCCGCATTGACATGAGCGAATACGGTGAAAAGTTTGCCGTAAGCCGCTTAATCGGCGCGCCTCCCGGTTACGTGGGTTACGAGGAGGGAGGCCAGTTGACGGAAGCGGTGCGCCGCAGACCCTACAGCGTCGTTCTGTTTGACGAAATCGAAAAGGCGCACCCGGAAGTTTTCAACGTGTTTCTCCAGCTTCTTGATGACGGACGTCTCACCGACAGCCAGGGGAGGGTAGTGGACTTTAGAAACGTTATCGTCATCATGACCAGCAACCTGGGTTCCGACCTGATCCTTGAGGCAAAGAAACCGGAGACGATCAAGAATTCCCTCACGGAACTGCTCAAGGCGAGTTTCCGGCCGGAATTTCTTAACCGAATTGACGAGACGGTTATCTTCAACCGGCTGGGCAAGGGCGAGATTGGCAAGATTGTTGAGATTCAGCTTACACGTCTTACGGCGCGCCTTGCGGAACGGAAGATAGAACTCCGCCTCAGCAAAACGGCAAAGGAACTTCTTGCGGAACGGGGCTACGATCCCCTCTTTGGCGCCAGGCCCCTCAAACGGACAATACAATCGGATCTTGAAAACCCCCTTGCCAGGCTGATCATAGCAGGCACGATAAAGGAAGGCGACACCGTTACTGCCGATGTTGTTTCGGGTGAATTGAGTTTCAAGAAAAGTGCGGCTAAACCATGATGGTTGACGGTAAAAAATCCTTCGTCCGCTTCACTTGACGAAAGAGCCTGAGAGAAACATACTAAAAAAATGCGGAAATTTGGTCAGCAGGCTCTCATCATTGACTCCTCCAGAGACACCAAGGCCCTCAAGGCGCTTTCTTCGGATGTACGGGTGCGGATACTCGAACTTCTGCAGAATCAGGAACTCAATGTTACCGAGATAGCCCAGCGCCTCTCCATTCCCCAGTCTACCGCTACTACCAGTGTGCTTGTGCTTGAGGAGGCAGGTCTTATCGACAGCCACAGCGCCAACGGGGTCAAGGGCGGGCAGAAGATCTGCAGTTCCCGCTACAAGGAATTCCTTATCACCTTCAATCCCCCTGCCCCGGCTTCCGGAGAAGGCGGAATGATAGAAGTGGAGATGCCCGTGGGCCTCTTTACCAGTTACGATGTCTCCGCCCCCTGCGGACTGTGCAGCAGGGACGGCATTATCGGCTATCTGGATGTGCCGGGAACCTTCTTCTCCCCCGACCGGGTCAAGGCCGCGCTGGTCTGGTTTGAAAGAGGCTACGTGGAGTACAAGTTTCCCAACAACGCCCTCTACTCCGAAAAGAATTCTCTCAAGTGCATAGAACTCTCCATGGAGATGTCCAGCGAGGTGCCAGGCACCAACAAGAAGTGGCTTTCCGACATTACCGTTTGGATCAACGAAATTGATATTGGTACCTGGACAAGCCCCGGCGACTTCGGCGACCGCCGCGGCAGATTCACTCCCGCGTTCTGGAAACTGGAAGGTTCCCAGTACGGACTTTTAACCGCCTGGGAGATAACCGGCCACGGTACTTTCATCGACCGGCGGCAGGTGTCAAAAGTGACGCTTGCCGATCTCCGGCTGGAGGATCACCATTCGATAAAAGTACGTATCGGCATTGCGGAAAACGCCGAACACGCCGGGGGCATCAATATCTTCGGCAAGGGTTTTGGAGACTACGATCAGGACATCATCCTCAAACTGAAAGGCTAATCTTAAAACTCAAAGTTTTGGAACAGACTCATTTTATTTTTTTTTAAGATGACCGCCGTTTAGCCAGTTTGGACAGTATATGTGTTAAGGGGTAATGGCATGGGCGGAAGAAAGTTGACAGGTTTTATCATCACTGCAGGACATCTGGATATTGAATGGTACCAGCCCCTGCGTTCGTATCGTTTCTGGACTGTCGAAACATTTGAAGATCTCAAGAAGGCAGTGAAGCGTGATGATTTTAACTGTTATGTTTTGGATGGACAGATCTTTCCTCTGGAAGAGTATCTTGAGGTGATTCCGGAGGATGAGGCGGAACTTCGTGAACTCATCGGGAAGGGAAAGCTTGTTATTGGCCCTTTCTTTACTCAATTTGATGAATGGCTTCCAAGCGCGGAAAACATGATACGGAATTGTCTCTATGGAAGGCGTAAATCAGATTATTTCGGAGGCTATATGAGGGCAGGGTATCTGCCTGACAACTTTGGCCACCCCCTTCAGTTGCCCCAGATTCTTCGCGGTTTTGGTATTGATAGCCTGCTGTTCATGAGGGGCCTGCCGGAGATCCCCGGAGGCCACCCGGATGAATTTATGTACAGAGGGCTTGACGGATCGGAAGTACTGGTAAGTCATTTTAGGGAAAGCTACTCCGGAGCCTTTGATATATTTAACAAGAAGATCGATCCTACACAGCCGAGGATTATTCCATATTACGACGGCAATGACAGCTACCTCTCTTTTGAGTGGCACAGGGAGTTGGCGGATCATGATGATCCGGAACGAATTGCGAAAAGCATGATTTCCAATGTTATGAGAATCAAGGATCGTTACCCTTCCGGAGTGATCCCCCTTATTGCAGGTTTCGATCATCTGCCTCCCCAGATCAATATCGGTGATTCGGTAAAGGCTGCCAATGAAAGTCAGGAAGATATTGAATTTGTGATGGGGAGTGCCGAGGACTACATCAAGCTGGTTTACCGGCAGATGGATAAGCCTGCAGTCTACAGCATGGAACTTCTCGGTTCCCGTTACCAGTATGTTTTGCTTGGCGCTCTTTCTACCCGCTGTTATCTGAAGCATGAAAACTTTGCCTGCGAAGCTCTGCTTGAACGCTACGCAGAGCCTCTGGACGCCCTGGCAGCCCTGGGCGATTATCCGGACAAGCGCCGGTTTTTGGATGAGGCATGGACTTACCTCATGATCAATAGCGCCCATGATTCAATTCATGGTTCTTCGGTAGACGAGGTGCATAGGGAAATGGAATTCCGTTTTGCCGCAGTCAGGCAGATTGCATCAGGGCTTATTCACGATGCACTCGCATACTGGGGGAAACACAGTGATCATTGGTGGGAGAAGCTGCCGGAGAGTAAGGGTATACTGAGCTATGCACCGGTATCCGCAGATTTCATGCAGCCCTGTGATCTCTGGCTGCCCACAGGGAATCTGCCGGTAGTGATACAGGACAGCAATGGTGTCATTCTTCCCAGTCAGATTTTGGATCGGGAGGAGATTCCGCTGAACGGTATAGGCGAAGTCCGGAATGATCCCTTCCCCTCTCCGGTATTCAGGCGTGTTATTTTTATGGACAAATTTTGTTCCGGAATACGGAGCGTTACGGCGACAGCCGCCGGGGGCTCCATGCAGGCTCCTGCTGCAGATTTAAATACAGGGGATGAAAACGGCCGGGTCTTCATTGAGAATGCTTATATACGTATAGAGACAGCCGGGGCGCTGCTCAGTATTTTCGACAAGAAGCGGAACTGCCGTTACGACAGTTTGAACCTTATTGAGGAAGATGCCGATGCCGGAGATGCCTGGGATTTTTCGCCCCCCTGGATTCCCGGTGAACTCAACCGTTCTTCCGGCAGTATTTTTCTTGCACGGATTCTGGAGCGGGGGCCGGTACGGGCTTCCATGGAAATCAGGGGCAGCTTGAATGTTCCGGCATGCCTTGAGGGAGATCTTCGCAGCCGGGAACGGGTGGAACTCCCCATGATTTTTACGGTTAGTCTCTATGCCGGGACAGGGCGTGCAGACGTAAAACTGAATATCGAAAATACAGCCAGGGATCACCGTCTGAGGCTCAGGCTGGCTCCGCTCATCAAGACTGATTTTGTCCGTTCTCAGGGACATTTGGCCATTATTGATCGTCCGGTAGAACGGCAAAAGGAGATTGAAAGCTGGTTCCAGCCGGTGACGCAGCTTCTGCCTTTCCGCGAGTGGATTGCTCTGGAAGACGGAAAACGGGGGCTGGCGGTAGCGGTAAAAGGCATTTACGACTATGAAGCTTCGGTGAATCCTCTGACAGGATGTCCTGAGCTTGCATTGACCCTGCTCCGCGGTTTTGCCCTTATGGGCAGGCTTAACACTATGCAGCGTAAGGGCGGGGCCTCCCCGGCAGTGGAAACTCCGGAAGCCCAGTGCCCGGGCGCCCAGAGCTTTGAATGGTCTTACATTCCCTACGGTACCGAACAGGGAGAGAAAGCTCCCTTCCTGCCCCTGGCTCAAGCCTATCTCTATCCCCCGGTTTCACATGCGGTACGGTCAAAACAGGAAGATACCTCTCTGGAAAACATGACGGCAATTTCCTGGGCAGCGCCCAATATTCAGTTCTCCGCCTTCAAACGTTCCTATGACAGAGATGGTTATATACTGCGGTTTTTTGAAAATCAGGGAAAAGAAACAGAAGTTGAAATTTCGGCCCGGCATTTTAGCCGTGCGTGGCTCTCCGATATGAACGAACAGAATAAAACGGAATTGACCATCAGTGACGGGAAGATCCGTGTTAAAGCCGGGCCCTATAAGGCCGTCAGCATCAAGCTGCAAAAATAAGGGGTAAGCATGGGTACACAAGGAACTTATTTTAAGCGGCGAAAGACTCGTCAGAATATAGCAGGATTACTCTACCCCAATATGGAGGTGCCGAGCTGTTTTCAGGGAACAGGGAGGTTGTTCCCAAAACTTCGCAGCTCTATTCGCTATATAGCTATTTTCTTACCATGGTAGAGCTTCGCAG
>JAITES010000209.1 GCA_031281925.1 Treponema sp.
ATGTGTTTCTGCCCGGCGATCCTTTCCGCACGGATCTTATCGCATCGTTTCTGGATGATGCGAAACTTGTAGCCCACAACCGGGAACACAAGACATGGACAGGCTCTCTTGACGGACAGAAAGTTTCGGTTACCTCTACCGGCATGGGTTGCCCTTCCACCGCTATTGCCCTGGAAGAGCTGATTAAAATCGGGGCGGATACCTTTATCCGCATCGGGACTGCGGGCCGGGTTTGCGACGCGTCCTACGATGAAACCCTGGACGGAGTGATCTGTAATGCGGCCGTCCGGGACGAAGGCACCACGATTCACTATATCCCCATCGAGTATCCGGCCATAGCGGATCGCCATGTGGTGGCCGCGCTGGCGGATGCCGCAAAGGCCAGGGGACTTAACTATATAGAAGGCATCTCCCAATCCAAGGATTCTTTCTACGGCCAGCATGAACCTGACAGCATGCCTGCCGCCGCCCGGCTGCATGAACGCTGGGAAGCATGGCGGAGGGGAAATGTGATGTGCTCCGAAATGGAGACGTCGGCGCTTTTTGTTATTTCCAGTATCCGTTCAAAGCGCGCCTCCGCGATCATGTCCTTCAAGAAGATGGAGGATACCATCCAGATAGCCTGCGATGCCGTCAGGTTATTAATCAAACAGGACGGGGTAAAATAGTATGGCTTTTTTTGAACCTTCCGATTAAATGTATCACATCAAGATGCGCAAGGGAGACGTTGGGCGTTATGTGTTTCTGCCCGGCGATCCTTTCCGCACGGATCTTATCGCATCGTTTCTGGATGACGCGAAACTTGTAGCCCACAACCGGGAACACAAAACATGGACAGGCTATCTTGACGGACAGAAAGTTTCGGTTACCTCTACCGGCATGGGCTGCCCTTCCACCGCCATTGCCCTGGAAGAGCTGATTAAAATCGGGGCGGATACCTTTATCCGCATCGGAACCTGCGGCCCCGTATGCGAGGCCTCCCAGGATCCGTCCCTGGATGCGATTATCTGTACCGGCGCTGTCCGGGATGAAGGCACCACGATACACTATATTCCCGTTGAATACCCCGCGGTTGCGGATCGTCATGTGGTGGACGCTCTTGCCAGGGCCGCACAGTCCAGGGGACTTAAAACCCTGGAAGGCATTTCCCAGAGCAAGGATTCTTTCTACGGTGAAGTAGACCCCGACTGCGCACCCGACGGCGCAAGACTGAAACAGCGCTGGGAGGCATGGAAGAAGGGAAACGTAGCGGCCTCGGAGATGGAAGCCGCTGCGATTTTTGTTATTTCCAGCATACGGGGGAAAAGAGCCGGCGCAATTCTCAACTGCAATTATCATAAACCACAACTAATGGAACGTATCATCGGCGCGGCATGTGACGCTGTCAGGCTTCTCATCAAAGAGGATCAGAAAAACTGATGCAAATTCAACAAGGGGCGGTATATGGGTAAACCGATCATACAGGTAGATAATTTTTCGTACATCTATCCCGATACCGGAATCAGGGTTCTGGACGGCCTTTCCTTTACCATCGAAGAGAATGATTTTGTCGGTATCGTGGGATGCAACAAGGCAGGCAAGTCTACCCTCTGTACGTCCCTGGTTGGAATTCTTCCCTATACCCTGGGAGGGGAATGGGAAGGCGACATCATTGTTGATAATGAAAATCTGGAAGACAGTAAAGGCGCCTTTGCTTCTTCGGTAATCGGCATAGTTTTTCAGGATGCGGAAAGCCAGTTTACCCAGGAAACGGTTGAAGATGAAATCGCCTTTGCCATGTGTAATTTCGGGTATGAGTCTTCCGTGATGGAACAGCGGATTCGGGAAGCCGCGTCTTCCTGCGGAGTCTTTGAACTCCTTGACCGTTCCCCCTTCCGGCTCTCCGGGGGACAGCAGCAGCGTGTCGCCATAGCCTGCATGCTTGCCCTGCGGCCCCGGGTAATTATTCTTGATGAATCTACAAGCCAGCTTGACCCCCTGGGCCGGGATGAGGTATTCAACCTGGTAAAAAAACTGCACAAAAACGGAAGTACCATCATCATGGTGGATCACAATATTGAAAAGATCGCCGAATACGCGGACAAGGTGATGGTGATGTATCAGGGAAAGATAGTGGAATACGGCGATACACGTTCGGTATTTCAGAAAAAAGATGTTATGGATGCCTGCAGGGTACGTATTCCCCAGGTCAGCGCCGCGTGCCTTGAACTGGGCAAAACCATTAACGGATTGATGCCCATCAATCTCAGGGAAGCCTGTACCGCATTCGGCATTGTTTCTGCGGAGACCTCCCATGAATGACGTGATCCTCCGGACGGAAAAACTGGTACATACCTATCCTACGGGAGTAACGGCTCTCAAGGAAGTTTCCGTCGATTTTTACAGGAATGATGTCGTCTCCATCGTGGGCCAGAACGGTTCCGGAAAGACTACCCTGGTGCGGCATTTTAACGGCCTCTTAAGGCCCAGTTCGGGCAAAGTGTATGTGGATGGGGAAGACGCATCCTCCAAAAGCGTCAGTGTCATGAGCCGCATGGTGGGCTATGTGTTTCAGAACCCGAACCACCAGATCTTCTGTACCACCGTAAGGGATGAATTGGCGGTGGCGCCGAAGAATTACGGTTTCAGCCCCGGGGAAATTGAAGATAATATCAGCCGGGTCGTGGAACTCATGGGACTTGAACCGATTTTGAAAACACATCCCCTGTCGCTGGATTACACTACAAAAAAGATCGTTACCATCGCTTCCGTTCTGGCATATAACCCGCCCATCGTGATTCTCGATGAACCTACCGGAGGACTCGATCAGGCGGGCAGGGAGATGTTGAGCAAGATTATTCAGATTACCCATGACGCCGGTCATACGATGATTATCATTTCCCACGACATGGATTATGTAGCGGAAAATTCCCGCAGGGTTATTGTCATGACCGGAGGGAAGATAATTCTTAACGATACTCCCTGGGTGATCTTTAATAACAAAGAGGTTATGAGGCAGGCGCAGATTGAGCCGCCCCAGATAACCCAGCTTGATTTGGCGGTAAGGGCAGATGACAACCCAAGCTTGAGCGTGGGTGCATTTGTTGAAAAATATCGAAACCGTAAAAATGTTTAGCAGGAGGACATTATGGCAATGAAATCAGTCGATGCTTCTACAGGAAAACTCAGGGTAACCTATATGGCTATCCTCATTCCCCTGGGAGTGGCAATCAACCTGGTGGGGGGACAGGCTGCATCAGCTCTGAAACTTCCCTTCTTTATGGATTCCATTGGTACGGCAATTATTGCGGCGATTATGGGGCCCTATGTCGGAGCTGTTTCCGGGATTCTGTACAATATCATCTCTTCCATCATTGGTGGGAACCTCATGGGTTCTCTCTTTGGTATCTGCAACCTGGCAACAGCCTTTATTGTCGGCTTTATGGTCAGGGGCGGAAAATTCAAAACCCTTGTTCATGCAATCATCGCAACGGTACTCGTTGCATTGGCAAACGCTATTCTGGGCGCGCCCATAGCGGTAGTGGTCTATGGCGGAATTCAGGGCGCCGGAGTTGACTTTGCCGTGGCAGGTTTCCTGGCGCTTGGAAACGATATTATGACGGCGGCCTTCCTTGCCAGGGTACCGATCAACCTGGTTGACAAGGGCATCGCAGTCTTTATTGCGTGGCTCATCCTCAAGAGGCTTCCGGTCAACATGCAGAACCTTTCAGGCAAACGCTTCGGCAAGTGGGCCAAAGAAGGAGAAGCCGCCGGGACAAAGGCTTCCGCGGAAGCTCCCAAGACCGAAGAAAAATCAGAATAAACGGGAGGCGGGGTATGATCCAGGTACGGGACAAACCAACATTTTTACGAAGACTCTATCCGAATACCAAACTCTGGATGTGCCTTGGTTTGACCATAACAGTGGTTGTCCTCGCCAATACATGGTATTCAATGGTAGTACTTGCCCTGGGTGTGTTTTTCATATTCAAGGAGAAGTACTACCTTGAATTCAAGGTTGTAGGCAGCGCTATTTTGCTTATGGCCTTTACCATGTTTCTCATTAACGGAACCCTAAATCCGGTAAACGATTTCACCAAAGACGCGTTGTTTGTGATACCGGTTCCGCTTGTGCCTTTTAAATTCTACCGGGAAGGTTTGCTTTATGCCCTGCGCTATTTTCAGCGTATTGCTCCCCTTATGGCCGCCCTCTTCCTGCTCTTCAGAACCATGAACATGACGGATCTGGGCATCTCCATGAACCAGGGCGGGCTGCCCTACCGGGCTTCATTTATCTTCATAACTACGTTTCAAATTTTACCCCAGTTGAGTAAAGAGATGCAGCAGATAATGGATGCCCAGAAGGCCAGAGGCCTTGAAACCGAAGGGAATCTCTGGGCGCGCTTTAAGTCTTTCATACCGGTCATGGTTCCCGTGGTTGCCAATTCGATCATGAAGGTGCAGATGCAGGCCATAGCGCTTGAGACCAAGGGTTTCAACGCGCCGGCCAAAAAAACGATCTACCGTGATTTGGAAATACGGGGAATAGATCACTTTCTTAAATGGTTAAGTATCGCGGCTTCCATAGCGGCTATTGTATACCGTCTCCTGGTGGTTTTCGTTAAGAGATAAACTTTAGATTACATGAGTGTCCAGCAAGACCGGGAGATCTATTACCGGCGCAACTACATTGCCCTGCTCCTGGACGGGTTTTTCTTCTCTTTCAGCGCCGGCTATTTTTCCCACACAACGGTTCTGCCGGTCTATGTTTCAAATCTGACATCCAACAGCATCTTTATCGGCCTCCTGGCTGTGTTGTATTTTGGCCTTTCAAACGGGGCGGCAATCTTCTCCTGCGTTCTGGGCGTGAATGCCAAAAGTCCCAAATGGACAAGCGTATGGATCTGCCTTACGGAGAGAATCGGGTTTATTCTTATTTTTATTTCAACATTCGCGCTTCCGGGCAGCCGGAACACGGCCCTGCTTCTGTTCTTCTTTTCCTTTGCCATTTATGCCGTTTCTGCAGGACTTGCAAGCCCGGTATACGGCGCGTTGGTTTCGGAGACCATACACAGAAATGTTTCTTCGTTTTACGGATCTTACTACCTTGTAGGTTCCCTGGCGGGAGTACTGGGGGCCCAGCCAATCAGAATCGTTCTTGAGAAATTTGATTTTCCGCAGAATTACCGCTGGCTCTTCCTCCTGGGTCTTGCAGTCGCACAGTTTTCCACTCTTTCCCTGGCTCTGGGAATACGGGAAGTCAGGGAGGATCACGGGAAGCGCCTCAATTTTTCCATGCTTCCCCATGAGCTGAAAAAGATACTCCGCAATAATACTGCGTACCGCAATTTTCTTGTCGTCAGAATATGTGCGGCCATGGCGGATATGAGCATTCCTTTTTATATCATCCGGGTAAAAAACCTTTCAGGCGGAACGGACGCGATTGTAGGGATAATGACTACTTCTCTCCTTGTCGCCGACATGGTAAGCAGCAAGGTTTTGGGCCGTATAGGGGATCGTTTAGGACCTGCGGTCATGGCCCGGATCTCAGTCTCCGCGGGGGTTTTGGCCTGCCTTCTGGCTGTTTTTCTCCCCTCCCCCCTCTGGGGCCTCCTGCTCTTTGTTCTGGTAAGCGCCGCCACCAGGGGGATGAACCTTGCGACCCAGGTAGCCAGTATTCACTATGCCGAACGTGGAATGGTACCCATCTACACGGCCGCAAGCGGTATTATGGCGGCCCCCTTCTATGCTCTGTTCGCCCTCGGGGGAGGCTTCCTTTCCAACCGTTTTTCCCTCATTTCTGTTTTCTATGTATCCCTTGTTCTCTATGTCATAGCCCTGCTTATAAGCTTTTTTACTGAAAGAAGACGCCCCTTCATTTCACCCTAAACCGAGATTGACTTTTTTGCGTATTTGGCTGGAGCCCCCGGCGGCAAAAGGGGCTCTGTACTTTAGCCCGCCGCGGTCATATACTGAAAGGGGTACAGTTAACATGGACATCGAGTTTGAGTGGGACGAGGAAAAGAACCGGATCAACATCCGGGATCACGGGCTGTCCCTTGCCGACGGGGAGGATGTATTTTATGATCCTTTTCGGATGGTTCGCCCGGACAATGACAGCAGCGAAGGGGAAGACCGCTGGCAGACAATGGGCATGGCCGGAAAAGTTTTGTTTGTCGTTTATACGGAACGGGGAGAAAAGACCCGTATTATATCGGTCCGCATAGCGGAACCTTTTGAGAGAAGGATTTATTATGGCAATCGTAACACATATCCGCAGGGGTGGCGAAGAATTAACCCCTGAAGAAAAGGCGGCCCGGAACGCCCGTCTGGAAGCGGCGGCGAAACGGCCTTATGTCTATGATCCTGATTGTCCCCTGCTGACGGAAAAACAGCTTGCCGAGTTCCGCCCGGCTAACTTCTCCAGCATGGAGGAACGGGCTCAGGCCATGGAAGCGGCGGGAATAGCAGACCCCGAAGCGATCCCCGTTCCGGAGGCGGTAAACAAATAAGGCCGATTACTTCGCCTTCGCCCCCAGTTTCTTCTTCCCGGCCTCTATACGGACCAAAAGCCGTTGACAAAGGGCCAAATTTGACGTATATATAAAAAACATTTTAATTAGAAGACATATATATCAAAGTTTCTTCTATATGTTTCACGGGCCTATAGCTCAGTTGGTTAGAGCTGCGGACTCATAATCCGTCGGTCCCAGGTTCAAGTCCTGGTGGGCCCATTGTAAATGCTTATATTGTAAGGATTTACATATAAGCATTTTATAAAAACCCAAGGATTGCATGGCATCGTGCGTTTATTTTTTTCCAGCAATGGAGGAATTGTCATGCCCAAAGCTCTGAAACCGTTCATTATTCAAATTTATAATACATAGAGTCTTTCTATAATGTAGACACTATAAGACAGACTGCCTTAAAAACCGCATTTGCGTATTCAAATATAAGGTCTGTCCATAAAGTAACCGACTTTATGGATAGGCACTACATAGTTCCCCGGTGTATGTCCGATAGATGTAATCTTAATACCATAGGAGGAATGGTAATATTGTAGATCAGGCTGCCGGATCAACCGGTGTAGAAGCAATACTCAGGAGTATCAGAAAAACCGATCTGACGGAAGAAGACGCCTTCCGGATTGCAGCGGCGCTTAAGGCCAGGGGCTTCCCGATCGAAGCCAGGCCGAAAGACAGCATTGAAGCCTTCCCTCTGGAAGCCTTTTTACAGAACTTCTGGGACTACAAAAATTCTCCTTATGTCCGGGACAAACTTACTCACGGCTACCGTATCGGCAAACGTCATTGCCATGAGAGTCTGAAAAGAGTGCATTATTATGTAACGCCGTCCTTTGAAGGCTGGAAGGTCGGAGATATTACCCGCGATGTCCTCAAGGAATTTGCCAATATCCTTGCCGACGTGGGCCTGCGGCCAAACAGCATTCAGCAGATAATGCATACCCTTACTACACCCCTCAAGTGGGCGCATCAGGAAGGGAAGCTTGCTTTTAATCCCTGCGCCGGGATGCTCAAGTTTCATGGAGCGGAAAAGAAAAGGGGGGTGCTGACGCCCCAGGAGGCGGAGAAGATTTTTTCTGTTTCCTGGAAAGACAAACGGGTATATGTAGGAAATCTCTTGGCCATTACTACAGGGCTGCGGGCAGGAGAGGTTCTGGCATTGCGGAAGAGAGACATCGGCGCCACCGAAAATTTTCTCTATATCCGTCATTCCTGGAGCCGCATTGACGGTCTCAAGACGCCGAAAAACGGAGAGAGCCGGAAGGTGCCTCTGCTCCCCGAGGTGAGAGAAAAACTGCTTGAGCTTATTAAAGAGAACCCCCACCGCACGGATAATCCCTTTGTATTTTACGGGCCTCTCCAGGACAAACCCATGGCCGAAGAACTGTTCCTCAAGGGGCTAAAAAAAGTCTGCAGGGACTACGGCATTGATGCCGCGGCCCGGAATATCGTTTTTCACAGTCACCGGCACTACTATGCCGCCCGGATGGTTGACCGTATGGCCCCCGATCAGGTGATCCGGATCACCGGCCACAAGAGCATGGCCGTGTTTGAAAAGTATGCGGATCATATCATTCAGGAGAACCTCGAAGCCGCAGGAGAGGTTACCGCCGAGGTGTTCTGGAATATCCTGCAGTTTAAGCAGGGCGCATAAAAATACATGCGGAATTCCTTGCTCAAAATGGGGCCATGGGGTATACTAAAGGCATATACGACTCCGGCTTCCCGCCGGGGGAAATAGATTCGTCTGAAACGGTGCGCAAATGTGTTTTATAAGGTGGATTTATGGACAGAAATGCCATTTTGAATGCCATGGAAAGAAAGGCAAAAAAGATCTTTGATGGAAACGAGGGCTATATCCAGGACGGCAAGCGGGGAGTCCTGGTGGCTCAGATCAGGGACGAGAAGAACAGCGAACAGTGGGACTCTACCCAGCGCAGTTTTGGCATTACATACCGGGATTACAACTATGAAGACGAACTGGTGATAAATAACGGAACCAATTTTGACGCGCTGGTTCACGGAAAGATCGCCTTTTCCCGCAGAACAGACAAAAATTCAGGTACCAACTACTACCAGGTTCTCGGTTATGAATCGTTCTGGAGGGGCTCGGTGATCAGCGACGACGGGAACTGTATCTGCGCCTTTGCCGGTTTCTCCGGCAAGGATGACCAGGCCATCGCCCAGGCGGGGATCACTTGCTATGAATCCCTCAAACGAACCGGAAAGAGCCTTGAAGACGATACCGCCTCCCGGGACAGAGATGGCGGAGATGAAGAAGACGGCGAAGAAGAAGAAACTGAAGAAGAAGAATAAACCGGTCTAAAGAGAATATGAATGTTGTCAAAATTCATTATTCCAACATCGTCAGCAACATAACGAAAGGAACGGTTAAGGAAACAGGCCTTTAATCTTCCGGCTGTTCTCTATGAATGTCAGCGCCATGTCCATGGCGTCAAGCATGCTTTCCTCACCGGCCTGATTCTTCCCGGCAATGTCAAAGGCCGTCCCGTGATCCACCGAGGTCCGTATGATGGGAAGTCCTATGGTGGCGTTGATTCCCCTTATCCGGGAGAGGGCTCCCGCGTTCATGTCGAATCCCAGCATCTTGAGGGGAATGTGCCCCTGATCGTGGTACATAGCGACGACCACGTCGAAGAAGCCGCCCAGGGCTTTGACAAACACCGTGTCGGGGGGAAGAGGGCCCGCCGCATCAAGACCTTCGGCCCGCGCCGCCGTGACCGCGGGAATGATTGCCCGCGCCTCCTCGTCTCCGAAGAGGCCGTTTTCCGACGCATGGGGATTGAGGCCGGCAACGCTTATGCGCCGTTCCGTCTTTCCCATGAGTCTCGCCGCGTGATCGGCAAACCGTATCGTATCAAGCACACGATCCTTTGTGACAAGATCGCAGGCGCCGCGCAGTGAAACATGGGTAGTAACATGCATAACGTTAAGGCTGCCCCGCGCTCCCCGCGCGGAAAGAAACATGCGGTACCGTTCCGTACCGGTATAGTGGGCGAAAATTTCGGTGTGTCCCGAAAAATGATGCCCCGCAAGATTCAC
>JAITES010000229.1 GCA_031281925.1 Treponema sp.
ACGCCCAAGTACATCGCCCACAACGTGTACAAAGATAATACGGCCGGTGATGAGGCCTTCCGGGCCGGCCAGGTCGATATGTCCCAGCAGTTCATCACCCAGGTATGGCGGATCTGGGAAGGCGGGGCTCCGGTGGAAACCTACATTCCCCAACCGCCCTACTACTTCCCCGGCGTCATCCCCATGATCATCTTCAATACCACCAAACCCGGCCTTAACGATCCGGCGGTACGCAAGGCCATTGCCATGTCCCTGGACTACGACATGATCGGCACCAACGCCATGTCCGGCTATACTGCCAAGATGGTGCCTTCCCTTATGCTGCCGGTTCCCGCGGAACAGGCCCTCATTGATGTCGATGCCCTCAAGCCCTATCAGTGGAGCGGAGTAGACATAGATGGAGCCAACGCCCTTCTGGACAGGGCCGGTTGGGTCAGGGGCGCCGATGGCATCCGTGCCAAAGGCGGCGTCAAGCTCGTCTTCAAGGCTGAATGCCCCTACGGCTGGGCCGACTGGAACGCTTCCCTGGAAGTTGTTGCCCAATCAGCACGGCAGCTCGGCATGGACATCTCCACCTACTTCCCCGAAGCCCCTGTGTGGCAGACCGACAAGGATAACTGCACATTCGATATCCTCATGGACAGCCCCGGAGGAGGCGGTATCGGTTCCCCCTGGACCCGGGCATACGGCGCCCTGGGAAGCATGTCCCTTCCCCCGGTGGGGACCCCCAACCGGGTACAAAACTGGGGCCGCTGGGTAAACCAGGAAGCCAATCAGATCATCACCCAACTGGCGGTTGAATCTGACCCCGCAAAGCTCAAGCAGCTCTGGACCAGGCTGAATGTCATCTACCTCCAGGAGATGCCTGTTGCCGGCCTTATGTACCGGCCCTGGCTCTTCCACACCGTAAACACCTCGGTATGGACGGGTTTCCCCAAAATCAATGACGGCTCCAACATTCCGCCCACCATCTGCTGCGATGGTTACGGAATCAAGGCCCTCTACAACCTCAGAGCAAAGTAAACCGGTAATGATTAATGAGTCCGCAGGGTTCTGCCTGCGGACTTTTTTCTATACCTGTTATCCGCATTTCCGTATCTGCAAAGGGAGGATATGTAATTGAAGGGTCTCCAAAAATACCTGCTGAAAAAGACAGGGTGGTATGTTGTTACCTTGTTTATTGCGATATTTCTTAACTTCCTGCTGCCCCGGCTGATTCCGGGTAACCCGGTAGCGGCCATCGTGTCGGAAGCTACAGGCACCTTGACCGATGCGGCGGCAATAAAAAAAATCTACGATGCCTATATGACCATGTTCGGTCTGGACAAGCCTATATGGCAGCAGTTTTTTATTTATTTGGGGAATGTGTTCAAGGGTAACCTTGGAATTTCGTTTTACCAGTATCCCCGTTCGGTTACGGATATAATCGGTTCGGTTCTGCACTGGACATTGATGCTGCAGCTTCCGGCCATCCTGGTTGGCTGGTTCGTGGGAAACACTCTGGGAGCCCTGACGGCATACAGAAAGGGAGTGTTTGACCGGGTATTTTTTCCTTTCTTCCTGTTCCTGAGCGCCATACCTGCCTTTGGCTTTGCCTATGTAAATGTTTATTTTCTTTCAAATCAGTTAAAACTCTTCCCGGGAAGCCTGGGTTACTCTTTCGATATGCTTCCCAACTGGGGGAATCCGGCGTTTCTCCTTTCGGTTCTCAATCATTACCGTCTGCCCTTTCTTACCATGGTTCTGGTTGCCATAGGCGGTCAGTCCCTGGGTATGCGGGAGATGTCCATATACGAACTCAATGCCGATTATGTGAAGTACAGCCGGCTTTTGGGCATAAAAGACAGTAAAATCGTGTGGTATGTCTTTCGCAATGCCATGCTGCCCCAGATTAACGGGCTTGCCCTTTCGCTGGGTACCATAATTGGAGGCAATCTCATTGCCGAAATTGTCTTTAGCTATCCGGGTATCGGAATGACCATGTTTACCGCCATACGTAACCAGGATTTTCCCCTTATATCCGGCTGTACCCTGATGATCTCGATAACCGTTCTGGCGGCAAACTTTATTGTTGACATTATATGCGGCTTAATCGATCCGCGTGTAAGAATGACTCAGCAGGAGGAGGGCTGAAATGGGTTATTTTCTCAAAACAGTATTCAAATCAGGAAAGTTCTGCTTCGGTTTCGGCTGCATTGTAGCGGTTCTTCTCCTTATCACCATATATCCCATGTTTGACAAACGGGATCCCCTTGCAATGGCGGGCGGTTTCTTTGAGCGGCCCAATATCCGGGAGTACCTCCAGCGGAATAAGGAAGGAAGCGGTCCGGTTGCGGGCGCTGCCGCGGCGGTTGACCAGGAGATGGAGGATCTTCTGGCACAGTTCGGTATGACCGCGGTTAAGCAGGCGGAAAAACCAATCGCCCTCCACATCCTTGGAACCGACAACTTCGGCCGGGACATGATGGCCCAGCTTGTGGCCGGCACCAAGACTTCTCTTGTCATCGGCCTTCTGGCGGGTGTTATTGCCACCCTTATCGGCTTAACCATCGGCCTTCTGGCCGGGTACCTCGGCGGTCAGCTTGATAACTTCCTGTCCAGCGTGACCAATATCTTTCTTGTAATCCCTTCATTTGTGATTCTGGTTCTTGTATCGGTAAGCGTCAGTACCAAAAGCTTTCTCACTACGGGTGTGATTATCGGTGTAACGAGCTGGCCCTGGACGGCCCGGGCGGTGCGGGCGCAGACCACATCCCTGCGCAACCGGGATCATGTGAACCTTTCCAAACTTTCGGGCCACAGCATGCCCCGCATCATTATAAAAGACATACTGCCTTATATTGCCTCTTATGTGGTCATGGCCTTTATTCTGCAGGTAGCCTCCGGAATACTTTCCGAAGCCTCCATCTCCATGCTCGGTCTGGGCCCGCGGAACGTGGCGACTCTGGGCCTCATGATGAACTGGGCGGGCAGTTTCAACGCCCTTTTCAACGGCAACTGGTGGGCTTTTCTTCCCATGGTTTTCATGATCTCCCTGATAAGCTTCAGCCTTAACCTGATGAATTCCGGGCTGGATCAGATCTTCAACCCCCAGATAAGGAGTTAGAATTAACACTGCGTGTTAATTTTCGATATACATAAGCGGCGATGCCGCCGCTTCTTATAGGAGTTAGTGTATGGGCGTCATGCTGGAAGTCAAGAATCTTACCACCTATTACAAGACGCGGATGAACGAAAAGATCTGTTCGGTGGACAATGTCTCCTTTACGCTGGAAGACGGCAAGAGTCTGGGGATTGCCGGGGAATCCGGCTGCGGTAAAAGTACCCTGGCCATGTCGGTGATGGGTTACTATTTTCCGCCGCTGAACTATGAGGCTGGGAGCATCATCATCAACGGTAGGGAAATTACCTCTCTGGACCCGGACATTATCCGTACCACGGTTCTGGGTACGGAAATTGCCTACATTCCCCAGGCGGCCATGAATGCCCTCAACCCCACGCGGAAGATAATCCGCTTTGTGGAGGATGTGATGAAGGCTCACGGCACGGGGCTTTCCCGGCAGGAGATACGCCAGCTTGCCGAGGAGCGTTTTGCCATTCTCAATCTGCCGCCCAAGGTGCTGGATCAGTATGCCGTGGAGCTTTCCGGCGGTATGAAGCAGCGGACCGTTATCGCCATTTCTACCATTTTGAGTCCCAAGGTGCTCATTGCCGACGAGCCTTCTTCGGCCCTGGATGTTTCCTCCCAGAAGATAGTCATAAAACTTCTCCTTGACCTTATGGAGAAGGGTTTTGTACGGGCCATGCTCTTTATCACCCATGAACTGCCGCTGCTTTACAACGTAACAGACGATATCATGGTGATGTACGCTGGGGAAATTGTGGAGCGGGGCGGCGCAAAGGAGATGGTCTTTGATCCCATCATGCCCTACTCCAAGGGTTTGATGAATTCGATTATTGTGCCGGAGGAGGGGACGAGGGGCCATGTGCTGCAGGCCATTCCCGGCGCTCCCCCGAATCTGAAGAAACGGCCCGTGGGCTGCCGTTTTGCCGAGAGATGCCAATATGCGCAGGCCGGGTGTCATTCCGCTACGGTGGAAGAGCGGGAAGCGGGGAAGGGGAGAAGCTACCGCTGCAGGCTGGGCGAGGCCGAACTGCGGGAACTTTACAAAAAAATGGAAGAAGGGGCCAAGAAGTTCCCCCTGATTTCCCATACTTATGTTGATGAACAGATCGGTAACCTTAAAAATCCAATCGAACAGAAAACGAAGTTTTCTGCTGGTACAAAGAAAGAAGGGGCGGCGGATGAGTGATGAAAGAAAGACAGGAGAAGTATTCCTTAGCGGGAGGGAACTCTCCCGCGAATTCGGCTACGGGGAACACAGAACCCTTGCGGTGAACAAGGTGAACTTCGATTTCCACCGGGGGGAGATAGTCTCCATCGTGGGGGAATCGGGGAGCGGCAAGACCACCCTGGCAAAGATGGTTCTCGGCCTCCTCAAACCCAGTTCCGGAGAGATAATATTTGAAGGGAAGCCCAGGGATATTTCAAACTACAGTAAACGCAGGCAGTACTGGCAGACCATCCAGGCGATCTTCCAGGATCCTTTTTCCACCTACAACATCTTTAACAAGGTAGATTCGGTCCTCCAGGACTGTCTGAGACTCCAGGGTTTCAAAGGTCTTTCCAAAAAGGAAGAATTTGCCAAGATGAAGGAGGCCTGTTCCTTTGTGAATCTTCATTTTGAAGAGCTGTCCAACAAGTATCCCTTTGAACTTTCCGGCGGCCAGATGCAGCGGCTCATGATTGCCAGAATTTTCATGCTGCATCCCAAGCTGCTCATTGCCGACGAGCCAACCTCAATGATCGACGCGTGTTCCAGGGCCACGATCCTCGACATGCTCCTCAAACTCCGGGATGAAATCAACATGACCATTGTGTTCATCACCCACGACATAGGGCTGGCCTACTATATCAGCGATTCTGTCTACATCATGGAAAAAGGCATCATCGTGGAGCAGGGCAGCGCGGATGAGGCTATACTTCACCCCAAGTCGGAGTATACCAAACGGCTTCTCGGCGATGTGCCGAAGATCTACGAACCCTGGGATTTTACCAAAGAAAAGGCAGTATAGGTTTCCGCATAAAATATGGATCCCCGCAGTTCTTCTCCGGAGCTTCTTCTCACCACCGGGAACCCGGTACGGCGTATCATTATCTTTTCCCTGCCTCTTCTGGCAGGAGATTTTTTCCAGATTTTCTACACCATCGTGGATGTTTTTCTTCTGGGGAGATTACTGGGGATCAACGCGCTGGCCGCGGCAGGGGCCGGCGCGGGAATCGTGGGTTTTGTCTTCGGCTTTGTTTTCGGACTGACCGGCGGCTTTTCCGTGATCACCGCCCAGCGTTTCGGCGCCGGGAATGAGGAAGGAATACGGCGCAGCATTGCCGCAAGCTTCTGTCTCTGTTTGGCGGCGGGAAGCGTCATTACAGGCCTTGTTATTCCCTTTGTCCGCCCTCTTCTTGTTATGATGCGGACTCCAGCGGAAATTCTGGATAACGCTTCGAGCTATGTGATCATCATCATGGCAGGGCTCATGGTAACCATCTGCTACAACATGCTTGCATCTATTATCCGTGCGGCAGGCGACAGTTTTTCTCCGCTTGTTTTTCTTATCATCGGAACAATTCTCAACATCATCCTTGATATAATCTGCATCGTCGTTTTCCGCTGGGGAGTGCCGGGCGCTGCGGCGGCCACGGTTTTTTCACAGGTGATATCGGCAATACTCATTGTCCGCTTCATCATTAAACGCTATCCGCATCTTCTTCCCCGCCGGGGAGAATGGCTGCAAAGCCGCTGTGAGCTGGGGACACACCTTTCCCTGGGAATAGCCATGGCTCTCCAGCAGTCAATAGTGGAAGTGGGAAACCTCCTGGTACAGGCCGCGATGAACAGCATGGGGGCGCTGACCATCGCCGCAGTGTCCGCGGCCCAGAGGATCAGGGCCGTCAATATGATGCCCTTCTTTGCCATTGCAAGAGCCGTGACCACCTACACCGCCCAGAACTACGGCGCCAAAAAAATGGACAGGGTTTACAGAGGCATCCGTCAAAGCTGCCTCATCGTTATCATCCTGGGAATTTTTATGGCCCTTCTAAACCGTTTCGCGGGGAATCAGTTTGCAGGTCTCTTTCTTAAGGGTAATGCCGAAGCCCTTGCCATGGCCCGCCGTTACATACAATACACAGGCAATACGGTTTTTATCCTCGGCATCATGCTTGTCTTCCGTTCCGGTCTTCAGGGCCTGGGCCGCAAGCGGGCGCCGGTTCTCTGCGGCGTCATGGAAACCGCCATGAGCATACTTTCCGCCCTTGTGCTGATCCCCTCTTACGGTTTTACCGGGATATGCCTGGTGAATCCCCTCTCCTGGTTTGCCAGCGGTATCCCGCTTTACATCGCCTTTGCCGTCTTCGTGAGGGCGCAAAGGAATGCGGTTCTATAGCCCTGGCGGAAGGTCATTGTGCGAAAGGTTCATTGAGCAGGGCATCAAACATTACAATACTATGTTTTCAATTTCCTCCATCATGTTTCCCCTGTCCTCTATGATCGCTTTCACCAGGGACAGCAGCCTGTCGGAAAAACCGGCAATGTAGATCACCGAGGGGTCATTGGAAATCTTGATGTGGTAAGCCTGAAGCTGCCAAACAATGAGCTTTGCCCCTTTCTGTCCGGCGGCCTTTTTCCACTGGGCCTCAAAGTCATCCGCCGTTTCCGAGTCGGTGAGAATCATCACAAATTTCTGGCCGCTATACCCATTCATAAGTTTGCCAAGATAGGTACCGCCGTGTTCCCCAGAACAGCTGATTTCATCGGCCATGGCAAACAGGCTGCAGCTTTTAAAAACAACAGGATAACAGTTGTCGGAAATGCCGCATACCGTTACACCCTGGTGGCACAGTTTGAGCAGAGCCCCAAAGAAAATAGAAATATCCCGCGCGGAAAGGCTGTCGTTGATCATCACATCCATGGAGCCGGAAATGTCCACCCCCACGAGAATACCTATTTCATCGGAAAGATGAAAAGTTTCCGCCGCGCAGGTATTGAGCACATCCGCAATGGCGGTCTTGAACGTATCATTGGTCACCATACGCTGGGCACTGATAAGGGCGAATGGCAGCATATTCGATGCCCGGTAATCGGCGATAGAACGTATCTTGTCGCAGATCATATCCTCAATATCAGAAGGAATTTCGGTACGGATCACTTCCTCCTGGGTGAACACGCCCCGGTTTCCCCGCTTTTGGACGGTCCTGGTCTTTACTGCAAAGACACGCTCTAAGGCCGCAAGGTTGAGAATCAAAGCCGTATAACGGAGCCCCTTGAAAAGGCCGCCATACAGGGCCCGTTTCGATTCTCCACTCAGGACATGCGCCTGTTTTTCCTTGAGTTCACAGATTTCCGCCTGTAACGCCGCGGCCCTTTCAGGGTTTTCCTCTTTTGCGGCTTCTTTGGACAAGGACTCAAGTTTCTTTTTATTCGCGCCGGAAAAATTATTAACAGCGTGTTTCAGTTCCTCAAGCTGGAAGTGGTGTTTCTCTATGGCGGAAAGCAGATCTTCATCAACCTCATTGTTGCCGATCTTTTCGATGACCCGCTTTAACTCAACTGCCCGCGTAAAAGCAAGTTCATCCCTGGCCGCATACCGCATATAGTTCTGGAACATACCGTCTTTGAAACCGGGACGGGTTACCTTGGCGATTTCGCTGATGACGGTTTTGTTTCGGGAAACGGAATACTCATTCGCCAATTTATAGAGCTGATTGTTCACCGTCCGCTTAATGTTTCGGCCCAAGCCCTTGCGGATAGGCGTTTTACGGCAAAGCTCCATAAAGTCGTGGAGAAGATTTATATTGGACGCCAAACGGGGAAAGGATTTGGTGAACAGAGTCTTATCCTCAAGGGTGGATACATAAGCCGCCCAGACAAGGGGAATGAGCTTGAGAGAATTCCGCTCATGGCCGTAAACGGCCGCTTTCGTGGCAAATTCAGGACATTCTATCAATGCTTTTGAAAATATTTCCGTCGCGTCGCGCATAACCTCTTCCCGGGACTGGTAAAACATACCATTAAGAAGCCCCAGGCTGAAAAATTCCGCCACCGTTTCTTTGAGACTCATTTTCCAGGCAGCACCGCCCTCGTAAGTGACGGTTTTGCCATTGAGAAAATCCGCATAGCTTTGTACCTGCGTCATAACACACCTCCCGGATGCAACACTTCAAAAAAACGAGGAAAAGAGACAGTTTTCGCCATCTCATAGAAAGATACTTGTTCAACCTATGTAATCTTTCCGGCACCTCGTCTAACCTATATAAAAAATGGGGAAAAGTATCGAAAGATAACAGTCTATACAGCCCCAATTGCTCTACCGCCTGAGCTACTTTCCGTCTTGTGACGGAAAGCCGGGAGTCGAACCCGGGACCCATTGGCCCCAATGTAATCTTTCGGGCACCCCATTATAAAAACCTCCTGTGTGCAAACATAAATACTACTTGGCTAAGGTGCAGGAGGGGAATCAAACCCACGAGCCCTTTCTGAGCAACCTGTTTTCGAGACAGGCCGTTACGCCAAAAACTCCCTTCCAAAATGAGCATAAAAAAAGGCGGCAAACCTTGTGGGGCTGCCGCCTAAATAAAATACAATACCTACGTATGAATGTATTTAGACAGCGCCTCCCGGATCACTCAACCGCGCGAACGCCGGTGAGCGAAGGTTTCCCTCATGATCAAACATATTGCTATATGTTGAATTACATTTTTGTGAGGAAAATAAAGAATTATTGGGCGATAACATCGTCTTCATACTAAAATTAGTATCGTACAGAAATAAAATTTTGTCAAGTGGTTTTACGTTGAATTGGTACGTTATTGTTCGAGAGACTTGAACCCTCAATACGAATCAATGCTAAACCCCAGCGCCTTGTAACCCTTTAGCCGCCGGTTAAACATCCTCTGTAGGACCGGAACCTTATCGTCCACATAATCATATACGATTACCTCGGTCTTGCCGTAAGCGGTCCGGTTAAGCCGCCCCACGTATTGAATCAGAGTCCCCTTCCAGGAAAAGGGGAAAACGAGAAACAGCGTATCAAGACAAGGCAGATCAAAGCCTTCTCCAAGGTACTTCCCCGTGGCAAGAATGATCCGGTTGGAACCGGAGGGCACACATTGTATTTGTTCCATGATGGTCTTTACCTGTTTTTTCCCCATGCCGCCTTTCAGCATAAAAAGATACTCCGTATAAGGGGCCAGGGCTTCCCTCAATAGGGCAAGATGATCGAGGCGTTCACTTAAGACCAGTATCTCCCGCCCTTCGGCGTGGGCGGCGGAAATGTCCTGAATAATAAGCCTGTTTCTATCCGCATCGGCCCAGAGGCGTTTGAATACTTCCTGAATCGTCAGTGGCATACCGG
>JAITES010000235.1 GCA_031281925.1 Treponema sp.
TAACAAAAAAGGCGCCATATTGGCAAAATCCCTTCCCATCCGCAGTGGCTCTGCTTCTCCGGCTTCCGGAAAAGCAACGTTCCCTGCAGCGGCGCAGAAGACTGAATAATAGTATAACAAAAACCTGTATTGCTGTTTCAATAAAATATTTTCTGTCTTTCATATTTCATCGAACGGTTTCTCGTCAAAAAACCAACATCGTTGTTTCGGTAAGGCATTTGTATTCGGGAGCTTCTCGAACAGGCCTATTGACTTAAACCTAACGTTAACATTTAGCATTTTTATGAAAGAGTCTGTTCCGACAGAACCTGGGTTTTGGGACGGATTCAAAAACTCTTTATAAAGTGAGGTGAAAGATGCAATACCGAAGTTACGGCAGCTTGGGATACGAGGTCTCCCTTTTCGGCATGGGCTGCATGAGGCTTCCCCGTATCGTCAGGGGGGATCATGCCGAGGTAGACCGTGAAAAGGCGTATGAAATGATCCGTTATGCCGCGGATCACGGGGTGAACTACTTCGATACCGCCTATGGCTACCACAATTTGACCAGTGAGGAAGTGCTTGGCGAGGCTCTGGAAGGGGGCCGGCGGGAGAAGGTAAAGATCGCCACCAAGCAGCCTTTCGGCACCATGGCGGATCTGAAGACGGGCGGCGGGAAAAATATCCTCGACAATGCCCGGCGCAACCTGGAGGCAACGCTTAAAAAGCTCCGTACAAGCTATATCGATGTGTATCTGATCCACAACATCGGGGCATACTGTTGGGAAGATGTCAAAAAAAACAAAATCATCGAAGAATACGAAAAATTCCGCTCCGAAGGGCTCATCAGGGCCATTGCCTTCAGTTATCACGGCGGCTATGACTGCTTTAAGGAGGTGCTGGACTTCTACGACTGGGGTATGTGCCAGATTCAGCAGAATTTTGTCGATGTGGAGCGGGAGGCCACGGAAGAGGGGATCCGCCATGCGGGCAGGAAAGGCTGCGCTCTGGTGATCATGGAGCCCATTCGGGGCGGGAACCTTGCCTTCCCGCCGCCTCAGGTAAAGGCAATCTACGACGGCTACAGGGTGAAGCGAAGCGCTGTGGAGTGGGCCTTCCGCCATCTGGCAAATTACGGCGAGGTAAGCACGATCCTTTCCGGCGTGAGTACCATGGAACAGTTGAAGGAAGACATCGAAATCTTCAGCAAGCCGGACATGGCTGCAGGCTGCCTTTCGGAAGAGGAGAAGGCTATCCTCGCCAAAGTCCGCACGCAGTACGAAAGTCTCAGGTCCATACCCTGCACGGGCTGCGAGTACTGTCTGCCCTGTCCCCAGGGCGTGAACATTCCCCAGGTATTCGGCAAGTACAACGACGGGGTCATGTTCGGCACCTTCGAGCCCGCCCGCCGTTCCTACATGTTCCAGACACGGGGAAGGCAGGACGCTTCCCGCTGCGTGGAGTGTAAGGCCTGCGAGAAGAAGTGTCCCCAGCACATAGGAATTGTGAAGGAACTAAAAGTCGCCCACGAAAAACTACAAGGCTGGATAGAATAGGGGAGCACGCAATGAACATTGAACTTTTTGTACAGCAAATCGAAAAACAGAAACTTGCCTGCGAGGGGGTAATAGTCCTGCAGCACGGTAAAAAGATTGCCTCCCACCACTGGATTCCCGTAAAGCCGAAAAACGTGTTTTCCGTGAGCAAGAGTTTTACCTCCATCGCGGTGGGCATGGCAATAGGGGAGGGGAAGCTCTCCCCTGGTGACAGGGTGACGGAAAAACTGCCGGGTTTGGCGGCAAAGCCCCGGGGCCGCGTCGCCTCCCTTACCTTGGAACACTGTCTTACCATGAGCCGGGGGCACGGGGAATTTTCCCGGCCCCAGTCCGTTGCGGAAGCCCTCAACCAGGAACTTGTCTGGGAGCCGGGTACGAATTTCATGTATGACAATGGTTCTACCTTTCTTGCGGGCGCCATGCTTACTGCCGTTACGGGTAAAACGGTGCGGGACTATCTTCTGGATAAACTCTTCCGCCCTCTGGGTATTGCCGATCCCTTCTGGCAGGAGAGCGCCGACGGCTGCAGTATTGCCGCTACGGGGCTTGAAGTCTCCATTGAAGACCTCGCTCTATTCGGGCAGTTTCTCCTTCAGCGGGGGGAATGGAAGGGGAAGCAGCTTGTAAGTCCCGCATGGATCGATGCCGCCGGACGGCCCCATATCTCCACCCGTTTTACCAGTGAGGAGCCGGATTACGATCTTGGGTACGGGTACTGTTTCTGGCCATGCAGGCACGGAGCGTACCGGGCCGACGGCAAGGACGGTCAGTATATAGTGATATTGCCCCTGCAGGACGCGGTGGTTGCCGTCACTTCAAATGAAGAGAACATGAAGCCCGTACTCTATACGGTGTGGGACAGGATACTGCCGGAATTGTAGAGTGGATATGAATCATGCGAAACAGGAAAAGTACCTTGAACTCATGATGGAGAACAGTCCCGATCCGCTTCTCCTTCTCGACAGGGATGCCCGCATTGTTTCTGTCTCCAAAGTATTCTGCGATCTTACCGGTACGACTCCCGAACAGATTCAGGGCCTCGTCTTTGCGGAGGTCTACAAAAAATTTGCAGACGAGGAATTCATCCGGCAGAGCCGGGACCATTTCCACAAGGTGATGCTGGGAGGAAAGTCTGTCGCCGATGATGTAAGTATCGATTTTCCCGGCACGGGAAAGCCCCGTAACTATTCCATCAACTCAAGCCCCATGATGAATGAGCAGGGCGGCTGTGACGGCGTTCTGGTGATCTACCGGGACATTACGGAACTGCTCAGGGTTGAATCGGATGAACGGATCAGGGTGATGTTCGATTCGGCTCCCCTGGCCTGTACCTTCTGGGATGCCGAAGGCACTCTGACAGACTGTAACCAGGAGGCCCTGAAGCTTTTCAAGGTTTCCTCAAAGGAAGAATTCTGCCGCCGTTTTTTTGAATTTTCGCCGGCTCTTCAGGCAGACGGTAATTTTTCCAAAGATCGAATCATGAGCAATTTCCGGGAGACTCTTGAAAAAGGGAAAATGCAATGCAGCTGGCTGCACCGCGACAGTGAGGGGGAATGGATTCCCAGCGAGGTTACCCTGGTGAGGGTAAGCTTCCGGGACGGTTACCGGGTGGTGGGTTATACCAGGGATCTCCGGGACATACAGGCCGCCGAAGACCGCCGCCGAGAGGCGGATGAACGGAACCGGGAACTTGAGGTGGAGACCAGGGCGGCAAAGGCGGCCACCGATGCAAAGAGCCGCTTCCTTGCCTCCATGAGCCACGAGATCCGCACCCCCATGAACGCCATCATCGGTATGAGCGATCTCATGCGGACCGATAACCTGGACGAAGAGCAGAAAAGTTTTTTTGATGATATCAAAAAAATGTCCCGCACCCTGCTCCAGATCATCAACGACATTCTGGATATCTCCAGGATCGAAGTGGGAAAGATGGAAATTATTCCGATACACTTCAACCTGTACGAACTCTACGATCACATCTGTTCCCTGAGCCGCTTTACCGCAGAATCAAAGGATCTGGAATTCCGTTCATCCTTCGATCCCGAAGTCCCTCATGTGATCTACGGCGACGATGTACGGATACGCCAGATCGTTACAAATCTTATCAACAATGCGGTAAAGTACACGCAGTCAGGTTCGGTTGAGTTCAATGTAACAAAGGTTCTGCGGAACAACAGGGAATGTCTGTCCTTTGCCGTTCGGGATACGGGAATTGGGATCAGGAAAGAAGATTTCGACAAACTCTTCAACAATTTTCAGCAGCTTGACAGTAAAAAAAACCGGGGGATCATAGGCACGGGTCTGGGCCTTGCGATCACCAAGAATCTTCTCGGCCTGATGGAAGGGGATGTCGAGTTCGACAGTGAGTATGGTAAAGGTTCTGTGTTTACCGCGTTCATACCCCTGGTCCCGGGTGATCCTGAAAAGGTTGAAAAGAAAATCCTGCAATCCCGTGTCATGGCAACAGAAGGCACAAGGATACTGGTGGTTGATGACAACAAGACCAACCTCAAGGTTGCGCTGGCATTCCTGGCGGTTCACGGCATCAGGGCGGAAACCGCAGCCGGCGGTGAAGAGGCTCTTGAGAAGATTAAGACAAAAACCTACGACCTTGTTTTTATGGATCACATGATGCCCGGTATGGACGGGATGGAGACCGCCAGGGCGATACGGGCCCTCTCTTCAAACGGGGAAGACCGTTTCGCAAAGATGCCTATCATTGCCCTTAGCGCCAATGCGGTTTCAGGCGCACGGGAACAATTTATTGCAGCCGGGATGAATGATTTTATCTCCAAGCCCATTGACGCGCTGGAACTCAACATGAAGCTTGCGGCCTGGCTTCCCGGAATGAGGATCTCCCATTTTACCGAAGGCAAGAACCGCCTGCCGGGGAAAGAGAAGACCGCGGGGATCACCGGGACTTCAGGCGAAGCGGAGATCATAGACCGGGCGGAAGGCCTTAAATCCTCCATGGGGAATGAATCCCTCTATGAGCAGATCTGCAAGAGTTTCAGCCGGGATCACCGGGATGACGACGCCCTTGTCAGGAAAGCTCTTGAGACAGGAGACTTCAAACAGGCCCGCAGGCTGGCCCATACCCTCAAGAGCAGCGCCGGCCTTATCGGCGCAAAACGGCTTCGGGATATTGCCCGGGACATAGAGGATGCCCTGAACGGCCTTGAAAACCGGGAACATAAAACGAAGTTTTACGCGGAAAACCGGGCAGGGGAGATCTTTGGGAAACTGGATGCCTTTCAGGCCGAATTGCACGCGGTACTTGGAGAGCTTAAAGGCATACCTTCGGCAGGCGGGCACAGGGAAGCCGACGCTGCGACGCCTCTTTCGGCATCCTGCGCAGGGGATACGGCTCAGGGGGAAACTCCCCGCCTTCCGGGAAAGGAGGGTGGAGCGGAGGAGATTCTTTCCCTCTTCGAAAAGCTGATTCCCCTCCTCAGGGCGGGGAACACAAGCTGCCTGAATTACCTGACTGAACTCAAGACCCTTCTTGCTCCTCTGGACGGAACAGGGCAAATTCTTGTACAACAGATTGAGAGTTTTGATTTTCCTGATGCCCTTAATACGGTTGAGAGCATTAAAAAGGAATGGTACAAAGATGAATGACGAAAAGCGGCGGGAGTGTATTCTGGTAGTTGATGATGAGCCGGCAAACCTCATGGTGCTCAATCAGATCCTCTCTTCCGAATACACGGTGCTTACCGCCAGGACCGGCGAAGAAGCCCTGGATCGTGCCCAGGAGGAAGGCCCCGATCTTATCCTGCTGGATATACTGCTCCCCGGCATCGACGGTTTTGAGGTGCTGAGGAAGCTTAAAGCCTCGGTGGATACCCAGTTTATTCCGGTCATATTCATTACCGCGCTGGATAAGGATAAGGATGAGGAAGAGGGGCTGCTCCTGGGGGCTGTGGACTATATCACCAAACCTTTCAGGAACGGCATTGTCCTTGCCAGAGTCCGGGCCCATCTGCAGATTCTCCGCCAGATGCGGATGATCGAACATCTGGGTTTAACAGATCCCCTGACCAATATCCCGAACCGCCGCTGTTTTGATGATCACCTGGCGGTGGAATGGAAGCGGGCCATCCGTAACAAACGGTGCCTCTCCTTTCTCATGATGGATCTGGATAAATTCAAGATCTATAATGATACTTACGGTCATCCCCAGGGTGATGTATTACTTACATCCCTGGCGCGTATCTTTGCCACTGCGGCCAGAAGGCCCGGCGACCTTGCGGCCCGGATCGGGGGGGAGGAATTCGGCCTCCTCCTGCCGGACACGGACGTGGAGGCGGCAAGGCAAATCGCCGAAGAGATCCGCAGCGAGGTTGAAGATGCAAAAATTCCCCTGCTGGACGGGAAGCTTATTACCCGGATCACCATCAGCATCGGTGTATCCGGCCTTCTCCCCTCACCGGATGATCCGATCCTCGGCCTCCTCAAAAAGGCGGATCAGCGTCTCTACAGGGCCAAGGAAAACGGCCGCAACAGGGTTTGTGCGGAAGACTGAAATCGGACTCGTTCGATAAGCTATCGAAGCTTCTCCACAATGTTAAATTTTCAGGATATACTCACCTCTGAACCCGTCCCGATTCGTTGCCTGCCGCCAGTGCTTCTGCTTCCGCAGCGGATACCAGAG
>JAITES010000041.1 GCA_031281925.1 Treponema sp.
GCGGTTTCGATTCTGCCTTCAAATTCTTCGATTGCCTTATTATACTCTTCAATACGGTTTTTGCGGTCTTCAATAGCCCGTTTAAGGCCGGCAATCTCCGCCTTCTTCTCGTCAATTTCGATGGAAGCCCTAAGGCTTTCTATGTTTTCGTCCAGTTCGCGGATTATCCCTTCCTGCAGCCGGATCTTTTCAAGAGGCTCTCCGGCAGCCGTACTTTTTCCGGCAAAGTGCCTGGCACAGTTTTTATAGAGTTCCGTGAGTTCCTGTTTCCGGCCCTCAATATGTTTTTCAAGTTCCGCAATATGCTTTACCGGGCCGCCGCTTTCTCCAAGAATGATCTGCAGACTATGCCGCTCTCCCCGGAGCCTTTCGGCCTCTTCATTGAGAACGCTGACGCGCTCCTTCAGGCCGGCCAATTCCTCCAGAATGTCCGCCGCCTCTCCATCCGCGCTCTCGTCCGGGACGGCGGAATATGCCTCTCCCATTTCCATGAAGAGCCTGTCCAGATGTTCCTGATTTTTACGTATACGCATCTGGAACAACAGGGCCTGCGCATTCCTGCCTATCCAGACAAAGATATTGGAACGGCTTCCCTCATCATCCTCTATTTTTGCCTTGAAGGATTCAATTTTTTCTTCCAGAAGCCGCGCCTGTGCATTTTTTTCCGCCATGCGGGGACTGGAGCGGGCAAGCCTTCCCAAACGGCAGAGCATTTCGTCCTGTTTGGCATTCAGATCCCACTCTTCCGCCTCAAGGCTGCGGATGTCCTCATCGAGCGCCCTGATACGGCCCGCCTCCTCCTCTATGGAGCTAATCCGGGCGGCGTTTTCCTTCAAATCTTCCTGCAGACGCCGGTATTCGAGACGGAATTCTTCTTCTTTGGGCTCCGCCGCCTCCGCCGGCCTTTCCAGGATGCTTCTGCCGAAATTTTCGAGGAGGAGATCCAGAGTATGAAGACTGTCCCGCCTTTTTGCCTCGTACTCTCCAATGATTTTTCTGCGTTCATCCATACTTTTACTATAGTTAAAGACAATTTCCTTGACAATCCTGCCATAGCACTTCACTATGGTAATTACTATCAATATCATCCCCTCATGAGGAGTCCATAATGTCTTATACTTCTGACAACGTAAGGAATGTATCCATTGCCGGTCATGGAGGTACCGGCAAAACCACGCTTTTTGAACACCTTCTCTTTGCCGGAGGGGTTATCGCCAGGCCCGAGACCGTGGATTCGGGAAAAACGGTCTCGGATTCAAGTCCCGAAGAAATTGACCGGAAGATTTCCATCCATGCCTCCCTGGGCCATGTGGAGCGGAAGAACCGGAAGATCAATATTTTTGATACACCCGGATCATCGGATTTTACCGGAGATGTAATCCTTACGCTCCGGGCAAGTGAATTTGTCCTCCTTACCGTGGACGGCCGCTCTGGTGTGCAGATTGAGACCATCAAGCTCTGGCGCAGCCTTGAGACACGCAGCAAACCCCGCGGGGTCTTTGTAACCAGGATGGACACGGATCAGGCCGATTTTGCCGGGTCGCTGGCCGACATAAAGGAAAAATTCAAGGTCGATCCGGTGCCGATAACGATTCCCATGGGCAAAGGTTCTTCCTACAAAGGCGTC
The DNA here is from genome assembly GCA_031281925.1 of Treponema sp. Lineage (GTDB taxonomy): Bacteria > Spirochaetota > Spirochaetia > Treponematales > Breznakiellaceae > JAIRNJ01. Next base: position 1,628 of record JAITES010000041.1, read on the forward strand.
ATAGATGTATTGAATGAAAAGGCCTATCTCGTTCAGGGGGAAACGGCTCCTGAAAAGGAAGTGGAGATTCCCGCGGAATTCAAAGAAGAGGCCGCCGCGGTACGGGAGAGGCTCATCGAAGCGGCCGCGGAAGGGGACGACAGTTTAACCGATAAATACCTGGAACAGGGTTCCCTTTCCCCGGAAGAGATGCACAAGGGGCTTATTGAGGCCCTGGCGGATCATAAATTCGTGCCTGCCTTTGCAGGGGCGCCGTCGAAAAATTCCGGGCTCGTTCCCTTCCTGGAGTTCCTTGCCGATGTAAGTCCCGCTCCGGCTACGGCCAAAGACATTGCCAAAGACGGGGAAGACAAGGAGCACGAAGTTCCCATCGATCCGGTAAAGCCCCTCTCCGCCCTGGTGATCAAGACCACCTTTGACCAGTTCAGCGGAAAACTCTCCTGGGTCAAGATAATTACCGGCAAACTTGCGGCGGACTCGGAAATTTTCAATGTGACGGAAAACAAGAAGGAACGGGTCGGCAAGCTCTATATCTGCCAGGGGAAGAAACTGGAAGAGACAAACGAATTATATGCGGGGGATATCGGGATCATCACAAAGTCCTCCACCCTCAGAACCAACGATACGATCAGCGCGGGGGACGGCGGCCTCCAGTTCCTCCATCTCCGCCTGCCTGAACCGGTTCACTCGGTGGCGGTGAATGCAACGGCAAAGAAGGATGAAGACAAGCTCGGCGAAGCCCTGATCCGGGCAACGGAAGAGGATAAGACTTTCCGCTACGAATTCAATACGGAAACAAAGGAAACGGTTATTTCCGGCATGGGCGAGCTGCAGATAGGGATCATCCTGGACAAGATCAAACAGAACCAGAAGATTGAGGTTGAAACCCATATTCCCCATGTGGCCTACCGGGAGACGATCAACAAGAAGGCTTCTGCGGAATACACCCATAAAAAACAGACCGGCGGTCACGGCCAATATGGAAAGGTAGTGCTGGATATCGGCCCTCTGCCCAGGGGCAGCGGCTATAAATTTGAAAACAAGATCTTCGGCGGCGCGGTTCCCAAAAACTATATTCCCGGTGTGGAAAAGGGTATTGCCGAAGGCATGGCCCGCGGCACCATGGCCCAGTATCCGGTAGTGGATGTGGAAGTAGCAATCGTGGACGGAAAGTACCATCCGGTGGATTCTTCGGAACTATCCTTCAAGCTGGCTGCCCGCAACGCCTTCCGGGAGGCCATGAAACAGGCCAACCCCACCCTTCTGGAACCGGTCATGAAGGTGACGGTTTTTGTGGAGGAGAAGTATCTGGGAGACGTGATGAGTGACCTTTCCGGCAAGCGGGGAAAGATCCTCGGGCAGGACAGCGTAGGCGGCATCGCCGATATCCGGGCGCAGGTGCCCCAGTCGGAACTGTTACGCTATTCGATAGACCTCCGTTCCATAACCAGCGGTACAGGCTCCTTCAGCGTGGAATTCGACCACTATGCGCCAATCTCCGGCCGCATTGCCGAAGACGTGATCAAAGCCTCCGAAGCCTTCCGGGTAAAGGAAGAGGAAGAGTAGCAGCTCCGCGTTATCGTTCGCTCTCGACTTCAGCTGCGAAACGCTTTTCGAGAGGCAGGTATTCCATCCTCTGCTGGACGCATTTGTAGGCCGGCCGGATGATCCTGCCTCCCGAAACGATCTCTTCCAGGCGGTGGGCGCACCAGCCCGCCACCCGGCTTATGGCAAAGAGGGGGGTGTAGAGTTCCTGAGGGATACCCAGCATCTTGTACACAAAGCCTGAATAAAAATCCACATTGGCGCAGATATCCTTGCTGTAGCCTTTTACCGCGGTAAAAGCTTCGGGCGTAAGTTTTTCCACGAGCTTGTAGAGTTTAAATTCATCACTAAAATTTTTCTGCGCGGCCAGAAGATCCGCCTTGGCCTTGATCAGTATGGCCCGGGGGTCGCTTTTTGTGTAGACCGCGTGGCCCTGACCATAGAGCAGGCCCGTCCTGTCGTAAGCTTCTCCCCGGAGAATCTTTACAAGATAGGCCAGCACTTCTTCTTCGTCATCCCAGCGTTTTATGTTTTTCATGATATCGTCCATCATTCCCATTACCTTGATGTTTGCGCCCCCGTGCTTGAAGCCTTTGAGGGAACCGATTCCCGCGGAAATGGCCGAATAGGTATCCGTGTCGGCGGAGGAGACAAGGTGCACGGCAAAAGTAGAATTGTTGCCGCCCCCGTGTTCGGCATGGAGGATGAGGGCCAGGTCGAGAAGTTCCGCCTCAAGCTGGCTGTAGTGCTGATCCGGCCTGATGAGGGACAACAGTGTTTCTGCGCTTTGGCAGCTTGATGCAGGCAGATGGATGATGAGGCTTTCGTGATCATAGTAATGTTTCTTTGCCATATAGGAATACGCCACGATGGTGGGAAAACGGGCGATAAGTTCAATACACTGACGGAGCACATTTTCCGGGCTCCGGTTCTCAGGATCATCATCGTAGGAGTAAAGGGTAAGAACCGAGCGGGCAAGCTTGTTCATGATATCCTGCGAGGGCGCCTTCATGATGGAGTCTTCGGCAAAGTTTGGGGGAAGCACCCGTTTGTTTCCCATGAGTGTATTGAAATGGGCGAGTTCGGCCTTGTCGGGAAGATACCCAAAGAGAAGGAGGTATACGGTTTCTTCAAAGCCGAAACGGTTCTCCTGTTCGGCGCCCCGCACCAGATCCTCTACATCAATACCCCGGTAGTAAAGTCTGCCGGGAACAGAGACTTTTTCACCTTCACTGATCATGTAACCGTGAACTTCTCCGATCCTGGTGAGACCAACCAGCACACCCGTGCCGTCGGCGTTACGGAGTCCCCGTTTTACATTGAACTTGTCGTAGAGTTCGGGATCGATGTAATCGTTTCCCGCGAGATCACTCACATATTGTCCGGTAAGACTCATACTCATCCTCCACCTATTTTTTTTCGTCCTCTTCCCGAATCTCAACCCGGCGTATCTTCCCGGAAATTGTTTTGGGCAGTTCGGTGACAAATTCTATTATCCGGGGATACTTGTAGGGAGCGGTTACCTTCTTCACATGGTTCTGCAGTTCCACCTTGAGTTCCTCCGAAGGAACCCAGCCCTTGGCAAGAACGATGGTGGCCTTGACTACCGTTCCCCGGTCAGGATCCGGCACACCGGTAATGGCACATTCCAGCACGGAGGGGTGTTCGTGAAGGGCGCTCTCCACCTCGAAGGGGCCGATGCGGTAACCGGAACTCTTGATGACATCATCCGAGCGGCCCACAAACCAGAGATAGCCGTCCTCATCCCGCCAGGCCATGTCGCCGGTATAGTAAATGTCATCGTGCCAGACGCTGGCGGTAAGACTGTCGTCCCGGTAGTAGCCGCCGAACATTCCCGGCGGTTTTATCCGTCCGGTACGGATTACGATCTGCCCCACTTCGCCCATGTCGCAGCTGCCGCCGTCTTCCCGGACCAGATCCAGGTCATAGCCCGGCGAAGGCCTCCCCATGGAACCGGGTTTTGGTTCAAGCCAGGGGTAGGTACAGACGGTAACGGTAAGTTCCGTCTGGCCGTAACATTCCCGGAGCTTGAGTCCCGTAGCGGCCCTGAACTGTTCGTAGATCTCCGGATTGAGAGGCTCCCCTGCCACGGCGCAGTTACGGAGGGAAGAGAAATCGTATACGGAAAGATCTTCTTTAATAAAAAACCGGTATATGGTCGGAGGAGCGCAGAACGTAGTTACCTTGTGCGAGCACACAACCTTCAGCATCTGTGCGGGTACAAAACGGTCGTAATCATAGACAAAAACCGCGGAGCCGCAGAGCCACTGTCCGTATATCTTTCCCCAGGCCGCTTTGGCCCAGCCTGTATCGGCAACGGTAAGATGGAGGCCTCCGGGAACTACCCGCTGCCAGTACCACGCAGTAAGTATGTGGCCCAGAGGATAGGCAAAGTCATGGCGTACCATCTTCGGCATGCCGGTAGTACCGGAAGTAAAATAGAGCAGCATGATGTCGTCGTTGGTGTTGAGCGCGGGAGGTCTTTCCAGTTCGGCGGAAGCAGTATCCATGGCGCTTTTAAAATCAATCCAGGAGGAAATTGAACCGGCGGCGGAAGAATTCCGGTCAATGCCCGCCGGTTTTGCAGAACAGGCCTGTGCGTCCTGATTTTCGCACGCATGCACCGAGCGGACAAAGGCCTTGTAACGCAGCGCGACAATATCGGAAGCTTCATCATCCCGCTTGAGACGGAGTTCCGCTTCTTCCACCTGGCGCATCACCTGCTCATCATCCACACAAATGATGCCGACAACATCGGCGGCATTGCAGCGGTATATAATATCCTTGGTAGTAAGAAGATGTGTAGCGGGAATGGCAATGGCGCCGATCTTGTGGAGGGCAAGGAGTATGGGCCAGTATTCCCAGCGGCGCTTCAGGATGAGCATGATCGGGTCACCCTTGCCGATGCCCGCGCTCTTAAGGACATTGGCCGCCCGGCAGCTCAGGGTTTTCAGGTCCCCGTAGGTGAATTCCGCCTCGGCGCCTTTCTCGTCACACCAGACCAGGGCCCGTTCGGCAGCCTTGGTTTCCGCCAGATAATCCATCACGTCCCATGCAAAATTAAAATTATCCGGTATGTTAACCGTGTAGCCTGAGTAAAAGTCCTCGTAGGAATCAAAGTCCAGGCGGGAGACAAATTTTTGTAACAATTCCACTGTTTTCTCCTTTTTGTTGGATTGGTTGTAGCGCGGGTTTATCCCGAACCGGGATAGACTCACATAATCATTGCAATAAAACGGGCCTTACTGCCTCCCAGGGCCTTCATTCCGTGAAGTTCACCGGAATCGTAGTAGATCGAATCTCCGGGGCCCAGTTCCGTTTCGTGGCCGCCTACAGAGATCAAAAGCCGGCCTTCCAGCACATAGTCAAATTCCTGTCCCGGATGGGTGTTGAGGCTCAGGGGTTTGTTTTCCGTATCCGCATCCGCTTCCACAAGGAAGGGTTCCGCCTTCTTGCGGTGAAAGTTGTAGGCCAGATTCCAGTAAGTATACATGGGACGCCGGTCTACCTCGGGAGCCTTCCCGGATCGTGAAACACAAAAAGTCTTTAGTTTGGGAGTTTCCCCTTCCATAAGTTCGCTTAAATCTACCTTGAAACGCGCCGCAATTTCCACCAATGCGCCGATGGGGAAATCCTTTTCTCCGGATTCCCAGCGCCTGTACTCGGCCGGATCAAACCCGAGTTCCCGCGCCAGAGTTTCCGCCGGTATCTCTTCTATTTCCCGCAGCACCTTTACCCGCGCAATAATTTCCTTTACCTTCTCCGTCATTTTTTCCTCCGTTATGTCAACAAGCTCGCCCTAAAGCTCCCCCTCGCAAGCGGGTTCCCGGGCATGTACCCTTCGCTACGAATCAGGGTATATGATCTATCATGATTCTGTCAGCCTGTCGGCCTGACCCCGCAGGGAAAGCGCCAGTTCCTTCCACACCAGCTGATCCCTTTGCGAAAGGGCGCGGAACTCCTCCTGCCTGCCGTAGGCGGATAACTCAATAAAATTATCCACCCGTTTTTTGAGTTCATCAAATTTATTTTCTTCAAATTCCCTAATCCAGGCGGGAACTTTTTTGCATGTTTCAAGAAGCATGCCGTAATGGGGTGCGCAGAGCCCTTCCGATTCCCGGTAGAGTTTCTGCAGTTCCCTCTCCTCGTCGCTTTCTCCGCCGCAGCCTGCAAGAAAAGTTAAATATTCGTTTTCAATCCGTTTGCGTTCGGCGCATACAGGGCATATCTCTTTCGGTCTCCAGGGTTTCCTCGTCCGGAAATGGGCGATCCTCTCTTCGAGAATATCCCTCCCCAGTATCGCTACCGCAAGACCGTCCCGGAACGAAACAAGGTTCCCTGAATGAAAACTGCAGAAGCCTCCCGCCTGCCTGTGGGACTTCCTGAAACTCCGGTTCGACACATGCTCAAAGAGCATATTATCAATGTAGCGGTCGGCCCGGTCGGCAACGATTCTGCAGAGAGGGCAGCCCGGCTGAACGGCAGCCTTTTGGAATTCAAAAAAATTGATGTGCTTGTCAACCATCGGTTATTCCCTTATCTCCATGGCGCCGTCTCCGTGGGCCACAAAAACAGTAACTTTTATGTTCCTCTCCCTAAAGGCCGCAAAAAATCCGTTCTCCACCACTCCGGGGATACGGTTTATTGCGCTTTCCATAAATTCAGGATCAACCGGAGAAGGAAAACGGATATCCAGCAGAATGTTCCCGTGCTCCGTGATGACAGGCCCGGCCTTGCGGACAGCCTCCCGCAGTGTTACTGCCGCGCCCAGTTTTTCAAGTTCCTTTGCTGCGCTCAGCCTTGCCTCGATCACCGTTTCCACCGGGACGGCAAAGGCGCTTCCCAGGGACGGGACGCTTTTGCGCTCGTCGGCCACGAGGGCATAGGAAAGGGAAGCATAGGCGGCAATCTTTTCCAGAAGCAGCGCCCCTCCCCCGCCCTTGATACAGCGGCCCTGCGGATCAATCTCGTCGGCGCCGTCAATAGTAAGATCCAGGTTTCCGGAAAGCTCGGGAGAATTGAGGGAATACTGGGGAATGCCCAGCTTTTCACATTCAATGACCGACTGGAAACTCGTGGGAAAGACGCGGATACCCTTGAGCTTTCCTTCCGCCAGAAGTTCCCCCACACGGCGGATCGCATGGATGGCGGTAGAACCGGTGCCGAGGCCCAGCTTCATCCCGCTTTTTACCAGTGTTTCTGCCGCTCTGTATCCTGCCTCTTTCTTCATTTCCTGCTCTGCCATTTTAACTTCCATTTTGGCTTCCCGTTAAAAGACTATCCGGTCAAGAATTTGATCCGGCAGTTCCTTACCCATAAATTCTTTGTACTGATACTGCGCCTGACGGAGCAGCATATTCCTGCCGTTGATCACCCGGCAGCCCGCAGCCGCAGCCCTTGACAGAAACCGTGTCATCTCGGGCCTGTAGATAAGATCCATAACAACTTCGTTTCCTCGGAACTTGTAGAGTTCCAGAGGATCCCTCATCTCGTGGCCTTCCATGCCAGCGGAAGTAGCCTGCACAATAATCTGTGAATATTTTTCCATGAGTGCACAGCCCTGACCATCCAGCCCTCCCCACCTGAAACGGTAAAGGGCGGCAAGATCCCTGGCCCTGGAAGGATTCCGGTTAAGGACAAGAACCCTGGCCTTCTGCCGGTGAAGTTCCCAGAGCACCGCCCTGGCCGCTCCCCCGGCTCCTATAACGGTAATTTTTTTGCCCTTAAGGCTGCGCTCTTTGATAAAGGCCAGCAGGGATTCGGAAAAACCTTTTGTATCGGTATTGACGCCGAGCCAGCCGTGCAGAAAACGCACAATGGTATTGCAGGCGCCAATATCCTCAAGCTCGGCGGCCTTATGCGCACAGTGATGGAGAACCTCTTCCTTGTAGGGCACGGTAACCGAAACCCCGGAAAGCCCGATAATATCCGCAAGGCTCATAAAGGCAGACAGATTGTCCGAAGGTATGGGAAGATACACCGCATTGGCATTTTCAAGCGCAAAAATAGTGTTGAAAATTTTGGGACTGTCACTGACCTTGAGAGGGTAACCGGTAACGGCAAATATTTTGGTAGCATCAGTGATAGTGTGAAAACGGTAAAATTCGGCCATCTCGACGGGATCCAGTTGACCCGGCGCGGCGGGAGGACTGTCCCACTCCCCAATGGCGGACGTGTAAGTCATGTAAGAACCCAGTTTTTCCGCCAGAATGCGGGTACAATGGCCGAAAGGCCCCATCCCCAGAAGTATCTTATCCAAACCCGCAGTTTCCCTGGCGGCCTGAAAAATGGAAAGCACGTCCCCGATTGATTGAGGCGCAAGGGCTACCTTTGGAAGCTCGTCTCCCGCCCGGACAAGAGATTTTATTTTTCCCGCAATATCGCTCTCCATGCCCCTGATATTATGAAAAGAACGGATAATCCTGGTACTAAAAGTACGGGCCGCTTCTTCAAGGCTGGGAACATTGAGATCCTCTTCAAGATCCATATAGGCAAAATTCTTCCGTCTGTCCGCTTCGGCAAAGGCAAGACCCCGCGAAAACAGGTGAACACGGGAACCTTCACCGCTGTCGAATACTCCCCCGTCCACGTCCCGCCGGATAGTAAGAATAACCGGAATCCCGGCCATTTCGGGAAAACGCCGGATAAGGAAACGTTCATCCGGATCAAGGAGATCGACGCGCAGTTCGGCAACATCAATATACTTGCGGTAGTTTTCGAGAATCTCAAGATTCCGGGCCAGAGTTTTCCCCGTCAGGCACAGACAGATCTTTGCCACGCTTACTCCATTTATAGACGAGCCTGTTCCAAAATTATGCTCCCTGCCGGATTTTGGAACAGCCCCTGATTATAGATCCGGTTATAGATCCGGCCGGTACAGAAAGATGGCGCTTACCGCCCCGGCCGAATTAAAATTGAGACGGACATCCAGCGGCCAGGGACTCTGCCTGAGAGAGCAGACGACACTGTCGGAAAATTCCCGCACTCCCTCCCCCAGAGAGAGAATCGCAACGGGCCGGGAATCTCCCATACGGATTCCCCGGAAATTTTTTACGCCCACCTGCCAGACCCGGTCACGGTAAAGATAAAAATCTCCCTCAGGATAGACAAAAACCACATCGTCCTGCCATTCCTGGGCACCTCTCACCGAATATACCTCTTTGGGAACCCCAAAACGCGAAAAAAGCTCCGCAAGATCCAGTCCCACGAGGTTTTCCGGCCCGGAAGGCGCATTCTGCGCATTTACAGGCAGCAGGCCGCAAAACAGCAGTACCGCACATACAAATACTCTCAAGGAAATTGCCATCACTTAACCCTATAGAAAAACCGCCGATTTTTCAAGATGCAACCATCAGGGACGAAT
>JAITES010000024.1 GCA_031281925.1 Treponema sp.
CGGAGTTCCCGGAAGAGACCGAGGATCTGGGCCGCCACGGAGACATCCAGGGCGCTGACAGCTTCGTCGCTTACAAGCAGAGAGGGTTTCAGCATCAGGGCAGAGGCAATGCAGATCCGCTGTTTCTGTCCGCCTGAAAGTTCATGGGGACGGCGTTTTTTATAGGAAGGATCCAGCCCCACAAGGGAGAGCATCAGATCGATACGGCGGAGACGTTCCGCCTTTGTTCCCGTTTTGTGGATCAAAAGGGGTTCTTCAAGAATCGTACCGATCCGTTTTACCGGATTCAGGGAAGCGCCGGGATTCTGGAACACGGCCTGCACTTTTTTTGCCATAAGCAGTTTCCCCCGGCGCTTCCTGCCTTCAAGCCGCCTGTCAATGCCGCCGATGTAAATCTCCCCTTCATAATCGATGAGCCCCAGTATGCACTTTCCCAAAGTGCTCTTGCCGCAGCCGGAAGGCCCCAGAAGACCGAGGATCTCCCCCCGCCGGATCTCAAGGTTGATGTCAAAGAGAACGGGCTTTACAATCTTTCTGCCGAAGACGCCGTAGGGACGGCTTACATAACGGCTGGATACTCCCCGGACAGAAAGGAGAGCTTCATTCTCCATACGGCCTCCTGCAGTACACGATATGCTCTCCGCCCTCCGCGGATGCGGCCGGAACATTCAGCGTGTCAGGCTGCGCCTGGCGGAGATCCGCCGCATGACGCCCTTCGGGAAAGGATCTGCAACATTCATCAAGGGCCAGACTGCAGCGGGGAGAGAAGGGGCAGCCCGGGAGTTTTTCTTCGATGGAGGGAACCTTGCCGGGAATGCCCGCCAGCGGCTTACCCCTCATCGCAAGACCGGGAACGGCCAGAGACAGAGCCCTTGTGTAGGGATGGAGGGGCCGTGAAAACACTTCCTCCGCGGAACCCGATTCAACTATCTTTCCCGCATACATTACCAGTACCTGATCGCAGAATTTGCGGACAACGGAAAGATCGTGGGAAATATAGAGAATCGCGGTCTTCATTGTCCGGTTAAGTTTTTTAAGGAGTTCCAGAATCTGAGCCTGGGTATCCATGTCGAGAGCCGTGGCAGGCTCGTCGGCGATGAGGAGCCGCGGCCGGTTTATCATTGCCAGGGCAATCATCACCCGCTGACACATGCCGCCGGAAAGCTGGTGGGGGTAGGCTTCCAGGAGTTTTTCCGGATCGGGAAGACCCAGTTCCCCCATAATCCGCAGAACCTCTGCGCGGATATGTTTCTTGTCTTTTTCTCCGTGCAGGGCCAGCGTTTCACCTATCTGGAACCCTGTTTTAAGAAGGGGGTTGAGCGATTCCGCCGGCTCCTGAAAGATCATGGAAATGTCTTTTCCCCGTATTCGACAGAGTTCCTGTTCGCTTTTCTGCAGGAGATCTTCCCCGTCAAAATATACCTTCCCCCCGTGTGCCTCAATTCCTTCCGGCAGAAGGCCTGTTATCGAAAGGGCCGTAAGACTCTTTCCGCAGCCGGATTCCCCGACAAGACCTGTGATCCCGGCCTCCCGTATCGAAAAACTTATGTTTCGCACCGCCTCAAGCCATTCCCTGTTCCGCCGGAGACCGACCGACAGGTTTTCTACGGATAAAATTTTTTTCACAGCCGGCCTGCGCTGTAGCGGCGCTTTAATCCTTCGCCCAGGGCGTGGAAGGCGATTACGGTAAGCATGATAAAGACCCCCGGAGCGAGGGCGCACCAGGGGGCGTTGAAGAGAAAATTCTGGGATTCGGAGAGCATCCTGCCCCAACTGGGAACCGGCGGCTGAATCCCCAGGCCCAGGTAACTCATGGTAGCCTCCGCCATGATCGCGTTGGAGAGGCCCAATACAAGGGCGGAAAGAATGTTGGGAACAAGATTCGGCAGTATGTGACGGAGAATGATCCTTCCGTGTGACGCGCCCTGAAGCCGCACGAGGAGCACAAAATCCCTGTTCTTGTATTCCAGAGCGCCCGAGCGGCTGATACGGGTAAAGCCCGGAATAAAGAGAATGAGGAGGGAAACAATCAGGGCGCCTTCTCCCCCTCCCAGCAAAGCCGCCATTGCCAGCGCAAAGAGTATGCCCGGAAAGGAACTGATGATGTCCATGAGCCGCATCACAGCTTCGTCGGGAAGGCCTCCCGAATAGCCTGAAGCAAGCCCGATGACGGTCCCCAGGATAACGCTTCCCGTTACGGTGATCAGAGCCGTCATGAGGGTGTACCGTGCCCCCGCCATGATCCTGGAAAAAACATCCCTGCCGAAGTTATCTGTTCCCAGAAGGTGGCTCCATCCGGGGCCGGAAAAACGCTGCCCGCTGTCCATGGCATTGTAGTCGTAGGGCATGTACACGAGGCTCAGCAGGGCCATCCCCGCGATAAGGGCAATCAAAACGGAACCTGCCGTAATGTCAAAGAGATAATTCTCCCGCCGGCTTTCTCTTTCCGGGCCGCCCGATCCTGTAAAACTTTTCAAAGCCTGATCCTGGGATCAATAAACTGTATGACAATATCCACAAGGGTATTTGCAAGAATAACGGCAAAGGCGATATAGACCAGCAGCGTTTGTACCAGGGGATAATCGCGGGAATTTATCGAGGTGATAAGAAGCCTGCCTATTCCCGGTATCGTAAAAACCTGTTCGATGACAATGCTGCCCGAAAAAACTTCCCCGGTGATCATACCCAGTATGGTTACCGCAGGGATAAGCGCATTTTTAAGCACATGGCGGCGCAGCACCAGGGAAAAGGGCGCTCCCTTGCTCCGGGCGGTACGGGCATAGGGGGATTCAAGCTGCGCGGCAATGGAAGAACGCAGAAACTTTATCACTATCGCCGCATTGGGTATGGCAATGGCCAGCGCGGGAAAGACAAGACAGCCGAAGAAACCGCGGGGACTTTCCCCAAACGGTACAAAGGCCCCCGGAGAAAAAAACTTAAAGAGTATACCAAAGACCCAGATAAAGAGAACTCCCAGAAAGAAACCCGGAACGGAAATTCCGGCCGCGGCCATGGTGTTGATGATCCTGTTGAGAAGGGAACCGGCCCTCCCCACGGCAGGCAGGGAAAAAAGCAGGGACAGTAGTATTATAAAGACCATGGAAAGGAGGGCAAGACTGAAGGTAACGGGAAGCCGGCTCAGCACCAGATCCGAAATGGCTTCCCCGCGGAAACGGACGGAGTTCCCCAGATTTCCCCCCGCAAAACCGCGGAGCCAGGAAAAGTAACGTTCCGCCGCGCTGCGGTCAAGACCGAATTCTTCCCGCAGGGCCGCCACCTGTTCTTCGCCGGCCTCGGTTCCCAGTATCAGACTTGCCGCGTCTCCGGGTATCAGGGAAAAGCAGACAAAGGTCAAAAGGGATACCAGAAAGAGCGTCAACAGCGTTAGTGCAAGCCTGCGGACAAGGAAAGACATTCAATTCCTGTATATTGTGGAAAAGTCAATGACATACAGGGGATAGTTCAGCGAACCGCCAAAACGCCCCTTTGAAAACGCCTTGAAACTCATGATGTCCTGGATAAACACACTGGCCGCCTCCCGGCTCATGATCCTCTGGCACTCCTTGTACAATTCAATACGCTTCCCCTCATCGGACTCCCCCTGGGCGGCATCGTAGGAACGGTCATAGGCATCGCTTTTGTAGTTGATAAAGTTACTCCCGCTTCCCGAATGATAGCGGGAAAGGAAGGAACGCGGAGAAACATTGTTTGCGTCAAGAGAGATGATCGTCGCCTCATACTTTCTGCCGCGGTAGGTTTCGGAAAGCCAGGAAGCCCAGTCTATCAGTTTTATGGAACCTTCGATACCCGCAGCGGCCAGTTGATTCACTATCACCTGGGCCGTATCAACATGCATACTGTAATTTGAAGGCACCGTAATCTCCAGAGAGAGCTTCTGCCCGCCTTCTCCGTAACCTGCCTCAGCGAGAAGCCGCCTTGCCCTTTGGACATCGAAAGGGTAGGGCTCCCTCAGGGAAACATCGTAGTACTGCGCAAGACCCGGTATAAGAGGACTCCCGGAAGGCTCCCCCCGGCCATAGAAAGCAGTATCGATGACAGCCTTTCTGCCGACAGCGTAGTTGATCGCCTGCCTCACCCGTATATCATCCAGCGGCTTTACGGAATTGTTGAGCGCCAGAAGCTGAACGGCATTGGAGAAACCGGGAATGATGTCAAAACGTTCAGAATCAAGCTGCTCCACGATGGAACCGGTAATACTGGCCCCGTCGATATTCCCCCCCCGGAGAGCGAGAAAGAGCGCATCCGAATCGGCAAGAAAAACGATGGTTACCCTGTCCAGCCTGGGCAGATCCGGCAGCCTGTAATGCGGATTCTTCACCAGAACCAGAGACTGCTGGGCTGTATAGGACTGGATCATGAAAGGCCCCGACCCGACCGGATTTTTTTCCCGGTCAGGATTGTCCGCGGGCACAATACCGATGGTAAGGTAGGGAAGGAATTCAGGATCCGCCTCCTTAAGCGTGACCAGAAGGCCGCCCTCATCCGGCGTTTCAACCTTTTCGATCTGGGTAAAACCCTGAAACTGCGCCTCGATTGCCGTGTTTATGGAGAAAGCCGCATCCGCAGAACCAAGAGCCTGCCCGTTGCTGAAACGCAGTCCCTTCCTCAACACAAAACGGTAACGCCGCCCCCCCTCTTCGACAGACCACGATTCAGCCACCGCAGGCTGCAGAACCCCCCGGCTGTCCGGCTTCACCAGCCCTTCATAGACATTGAAGAGAATACTCCTGCCGTCCGCGGTATTGGAACTGGAAAGCGGATCAAGCGTGGCAGGTTCGGAAGTGAACCCATAGCGGAGTTCCGCCCGACCCTGGACATCCGCATCCTTCTTCCCCAGTGCGGCAAGAGAGACAAGGCCGGCAAGAAACAAAACAGGCATAAACAATTTGCCCTTTAACGAGATTTTCATCGGTTCTCCTTTAGCTTTTATATCCGCAGTATAGTAAAAAAGCTCCTTTCATTCAATAGTTATCAGATTAAACATAGAGGATAAGTAGGAAAAGAGGCGCATTATATTCCGCTGCTGAACTTTTTCGATTTCTATTGAAGCAATTCACATCTGAA